>JANPIJ010000172.1:0-9409 GCA_031424955.1 Ferruginibacter sp.
TGGATGAATGAACTGGATAAAGAATATAACCTTGGCCAAAATGATTATGGCATGGGCGATTTTTATGAAGACTTAAAGGAGAAAGGATACATTGATGAGAAGGGTGAAAATGGTGAAATAAAAATTACCCCCAAAACCGAACAGGGCATTCGCAAAAAAAGCCTGGAAGAAATTTTTGGAAAATTAAAAAAGACAAAGCAAGGCAATCACAATACCTTTAAGCCGGGCGGAGGCGATGAAATAAATCCTGAAACAAGACCCTTCCAGTTTGGTGATACGTTGGAACAAATTGATTTCACTTCTTCCATCCGCAATGCACAGATCAATCATGGCGTAGATAGTTTTAGACTGCACGAGGATGATTTGGAAATAAGGGAAACCGATTTTAAATCGCAAACTTCTACCGTATTGATGATTGATATCAGCCATTCCATGATTTTATACGGCGAAGACAGGATTACACCCGCCAAAAAAGTGGCCATGGCATTAAGTGAGTTGATACAAACCAAGTATCCCAAAGACACATTGGATATAGTGGTATTTGGTAACGATGCCTGGACGATTGAAATAAAAGATTTGCCGTATTTACAGGTGGGGCCATATCATACCAATACAGTTGCCGGACTGGAACTTGCGATGGATTTACTTCGTAAAAGAAGAAATCCCAATAAACAGATTTTTATGATCACCGACGGCAAACCTACCTGTCTTAAAGTAGGTAAGCGCTATTATAAAAACAGTTTTGGTGTAGATAGAAAAATATTAAACCGTTGCATGAACCTGGCTACACAATGCAAAAAAATCAAAATCCCGATCACCACGTTTATGATTGCCAGCGACCCTTACCTGCAGAAATTTGTAACAGAATTTACAGAAACAAATAATGGCAAGGCTTTCTTCGCATCGCTGGATAGATTGGGTGCATTTATATTCAAAGATTTTGAAAGCGGTAAACGGAAGACGGTGTATTGATGATTTGGAGAAACATGATTAACTTACTACAATAAAATTTATAGTTATGTCAGTAGCAGAATTACAAAAGAAAATAATTGAGAAGATAAATGAAACCAACGACGCTACTTTGCTTGAAGATATTTACAACTTCATTGGTATAGATGAAGCAGTAGGCACTTTCTATGAATTGTCGGATAGCCAGCTAGCGGCAATTGATCTATCACAACACCAAATAAAAGAAGGGCAATGTTTTTCCAATGATGAAGTAAATAAAGAAATAGACGAATGGTTAGAAAAATAATCTGGTCAGCTAATGCAAAGGCTGATAAGACTGAGATACTTAAATACTGGATATCCAGAAATAAATCAAATAACTACAGTAAAAAGCTTAACCTCCTATTTAAAGAAGCGATTAATTTCATTTCGAAAAATCCTGGCATTGGCCATCTCACTATTAAAGAAAATATAAGAGTTAAAATAGTAAGGGATTATCTTATTATTTATGAAATAACTGTTGATTCAATACATATACATGCCATTGTTGATGGAAGGAGAAACCCTGAAGACATAACAGAAAGATTATAATTTAAAACAAAATAATGATTCAAAAAGCAAGCACATTAGGCGAACTGAAGAAGCAAGGCTACACTTCGAGGTCAATTAAAGACGAGATTCGTGAAAACCTGATTAAAAAAATCAAGGCAAAAGAAAATGCTTTCCCGGGAATATTGGGCTATGAAGATTCGGTGATACCGGATACTGAAAGGGCATTGTTATCACGCCATAATATTTTATTCTTAGGTTTGCGTGGACAGGCAAAAACGAGAATGGCGAGACAAATGACTCAACTGCTGGATGAATACGTTCCCGTAGTAGCAGGCAGTGAGATTAATGATGACCCATTGCACCCCATATCTAGATATGCGATTGACCTGATTGAATCGCATGGAGACGAAACGCCCATAAGCTGGCTACACCGCAGCCAACGGTACGGCGAAAAATTAGCTACGCCTGATGTTAGTGTGGCCGATCTGATTGGTGATATTGATCCCATTAAGGCGGCTAACTTAAAATTAAGTTTTGCTGATGAGCGGGTGTTGCACTATGGCATTATCCCCCGCAGCAACCGCAGTATTTTCGTGATCAATGAATTGCCCGATTTGCAGGCCAGGATACAGGTTTCGTTATTTAATATTTTGGAAGAAGGTGATTTACAGATAAGGGGCTTTAAACTACGTTTACCATTAGATGTGATGTTTGTTTTTACCGCTAATCCCGAGGATTATACCAACAGGGGGAGCATTGTAACTCCATTAAAAGACCGGATAGAAAGCCAGATATTGACGCATTATCCAAAATCAATTGAAACCTCGCTGGCTATTACCGAACAGGAAGCCAATATTTACGACGAGCAGTTGAAACGGGTAGATGTGAGCGACCTTGTGAAACGCCTGATAGAGCAGGTTTCATTTGAAGCCAGGGGCAGCGAATTTGTAGATAAAAAAAGTGGCGTAAGTGCAAGGCTTACTATTGCAGCCTACGAAAATGCGGTAAGTGCGGCAGAGAGAAGGGCGATTATTAACGATGAGAAACAAACACAGGTATGGATCAGTGATTTGGTTGGCATCATTCCTTCTATTACAGGCAAAATAGAACTGGTATATGAAGGTGAGCAGGAAGGTCCCTACCAGGTAGCATTTAACCTGTTGGAAAAAGCTACCCGTACGATATTCACCCAATACTTTCCTAACCCCGATACACTGAAAAAGAAAAGAAGCAAAGAAGCATCCGTTGAAGACAATCCATATAAATCCATTATCCGCTGGTTTGATAGTGGTAACCACCTGGATGTATTTTTTGAAACAAAAGATGCAGACAAAATTCAGCTATTGTATAAAGTAGATGGATTGCATGCAGTGGTAAAAAAATATTACAAAACTGCAAACGACAAGGAAAATGCGTTGCTGATGGAATTTGTTTTACACGGCCTCGCTGCATTCTCGCTTATCAGCAAAAAAGTATTGGATGGTAAAATAGAGTTTAAAGACCTGATGGGCAGTATGCTCAATATGGGTGCCCAGTCTTTTACAGAGGAAGATTTTAATGACAGCGATTTTAATTAAAAACAGTATACAGGTTCAAATAAAGTTTACACCCTAAAAAAAGTGTAAACTTTATTTTATGGCTTCTTTAAAATTTGTAACCAAAAGATACCCCGGCCCAATATGGTACAAAACCATCTTTATTAAAAATAGGCGTTATACCCGCCCTGAATAGAAATCCGCCATTTTTAGGTTGCAGGCGATACCCGAAAAAGGCATGGCCAAAGGTTGTAGAAAACCTGTCGCCTGAATAATAATAATCTTCGTTAATTGAAACAAACGTAACCCCAAGGCCAATTTCAAAATAATTTCTTTGATCCTTACCAAGCAAATAATTTAAACCAACCGGAATAAATAAGGCTTGCGTTCCATCTATATCGAACCCACCTACACCCGCTTTAAATCCCAATCCATCTTCCTTCTTTTGAAAACGCATATCATAATTTACCGAAGCTAAGCCTGCACCCCCTAATTCAAAATAAACTGATTTAGCTGCAGTCTGGGCTTCCACTAACGTAGAGAAAAATAATAATGCAATTGTTAAGCTAATAAAAGACGTTTTTTTCATACATTTTTTTTGGTATAAGATAATCATCCGCAATATACCGCTGCATTTTAAAATTGTTAAATAATATTAACTTCCCTCTCTAACAGTACATCAAATTTATTCTTCACTCCGGATATAATTTCTTCACTCAAATTTAAAATATCCTCCCCTTTAGCGTTGCCATAATTTACCAGTACCAATGCCTGTTTTGCATGACAACCTGCATCGCCTTTGCGATACCCTTTCCATCCACCTTGCTCAATCAGCCAGCCTGCAGCCAGTTTAACATTACCATTGGGAAGTTGGTATCCAACTATTGTGGGGAATTCGATTTTAAGTAGTCCAAACTTATCTTTTTCAATTTCGGGATTTTTAAAAAAGCTGCCGGCATTACCAATTTCAGCAGGATCAGGAAGTTTGCTCCGGCGTATATTGATGACCGCCTGTGAGATAGCCTGTATGCTTAATTCAGTTACCCCCATTACTTCCAACTCCTGCTCAATGGCCCCATAGGATGTATTGAAAACAGGTTTTTTATTGAGCCGGTATGTAACATTGATAATAACAAACTCATTTTTGAACCTTCGCTTAAAAACACTTTCGCGGTAACCAAATTCACAATCATTTAAATTGAAGGTAACTATCTTCTTTTCTTTCAGATGGAACGCTTCCAGTTCATAAAACACATCTTTTATCTCCACACCATAAGCTCCAATATTCTGCATCGGCGATGCCCCGGTATTGCCCGGTATAAGGGACAGGTTTTCCATACCGGCCCAGTTATTATTGATGCAATGAAGCACCAATTGATGCCAGTTTACACCGGCACCGGCTTTCACATACACGTAATTGTCATCCTCTCTTATTTTTTCAATACCCTGTATTTCATTTTTTAAAACAAGCCCGTTAAAATTTTCGGTAAATAAAATATTGCTGCCACCACCAAGGATTAAGGTTGAAAGTTCATGGTTGATGGTTGATGGTTGTTTAAGTTGCAGCAGATCATTTAATTCATCCGGATTGCCAAAGGTTGAAAAATACCGGGCTGTAGCATCGATGCCAAATGTGTTGTATTTTTTAAGAGAAAAGTTTTCTTTGATCATAATAACAATTTGCTAATTTGATAATGTGCTAATGTGCTAATTAAATACAATGCTCATTCAAACGGGAGGTCTTTTTACAATTGATTTTAAAGTGCCTCTCAATACCAACAGTCACTATTTTTAAGGCATAGTGCATTAACGATGGTAATTTTACTTTTCAGCATACCTCCAATTATCCCGATCAATAATAAAATAAATCCAGACTCCTTCAGAGGTTAACAATCCGATAAAATCAGCACATTGGCTAATTAATTAATTAGCATCTACGTCAGCGATCATCACCACACTCTTAAACTGCTTTTCAGTCTGTATCAGGTTAAACTGGTTTTTGATCACCCGTTTGTATTGTTTTATTTGTTTCATATCCAGCGGCAACTTAATTAATAACTCCATCAGGTATTGATTGCGAACCCTTGCTACGACCGGGGCTGCAGGGCCTACTACAAAATTGTTCAAATCTTTTTGTAATGCAAGCCCTAACTTATGAGCCGCCTCTTCCACTACTTCTTTTACCTTATGCTTTAATGTAATTTCTATAACCCGGCTAAAAGGCGGATAGAAAAATTGCTGCCGGTTATTGATTTCAAACTCATACATTTTTTTATAGTCATGCTGCTCTACAAATTTTAATATGGGATGATTTACCTGCGTCGCCTGTATCAAAACTTTACCCTGTTCATCCTTTCTTCCCGCCCTGCCACTGACCTGCTCCATCAGTTGAAAAGCACGTTCATTTACTCTGAAATCAGCAAAACTCAATAACCCGTCCGCATCCAGTATCCCTACCAAGCTTACCTTCTCAAAATCAAGGCCTTTTACTACCATTTGTGTACCCACCAGTACATCTATACGCTGTTGCTCAAATAGTTTGATCAGGTTATCGTGAGCCGATTTACCCCTTACAGAATCCACGTCCATCCTTGCAACTTTCAATTTTGGAAATTCCTGTTCAATCATCTCCTCTATCTTTTCGGTACCAAAATTTTTCTCCATCCAGTTTACTGAACCACAGGCAGGGCATTCCGTTATTTTAGGATATGTAGTACCGCAGTAATGACAATGCAGTTTATTGGAAAATTTATGTAACGTTAAAGTAACATCGCAGTTTTTACATTGCGGCAGGTAGCCGCAGGTGCCGCATATTAAATAAGGTGAATAACCCCGCCTGTTTTGAAACAGGATTACCTGCCTGCCATTTTCAACGGTTTTACTGATGGCTTCTTTTAATTGAGGCGACAACATCACCTTCCCTTTCTGTACTACCTTTCGGGTATCGATAATTTCGATGGAGGGTAAATGAATGCCTCCAAAACGTTCATTTAATTCCACTAATCCATATTTTCCTTTTTGTGCATTAAAATAGGTCTCAATAGACGGTGTGGCACTACCCAATAATACTTTTGCATTAAAAAGGGAGGCATAATAGACCGCAGCATCTCTTGCATTGTACCTGGGCGCAGGATCCTGCTGCTTAAAGGACGAGTCGTGCTCTTCATCTACCACTATCAACCCTAAATCTTTAAACGGCAGAAACAGGGCACTACGGGCTCCCAGCACAATCCTGGTTTCACCCGTTTTAATTTTATTCCAAAGCTCTACCCTTTCGTTATTGTTAAATTTAGAATGATAGATGGCGATATTACCACCAAAATGCAATTGCAACCGGCGAATCATTTGAGCGGTCAGTGCTATTTCAGGCAACAGGTATAACACCTGTTTTCCCTGCTGGTAGTATGCTTCAATGAGTTTGATATATAATTGTGTTTTACCACTGCTGGTTACGCCATGCAATAAACAAACATTCTTTTCGGTAAAGCAGTTTTCTACCTGTTCCAATGCTCCCTGTTGTGCAGCACTTAATTCAAAATTAAGCTCCATCGCTTTGGGTATTGATTTAATCCTGTCGACACTCCGTTTTTCAATTTTTATAATTTGCTTTTCTGCAAGCCCGTTTAACTGTGCAACCGATGCACCTGATTTCTTTAAGAGCGCAGACTGGGTTACATCTCCTTCTGTTTTAATAAGATGCAGGTAGCTCAACAGCAGTTCCATCTGTTTGGGCGCCTTTGTCCAGTTATTCATTAATTCACCCAATTCCTTTTCGTTATCGTATTTTGGATTAAGCGTAACAAAGTTTTCCATTTTAGTTTTGTACCGTTCGCTCAAAGCTTCCCAAACGATACAAACCTTTTTATCAATCAGCTTCTTTATTACAGGATACACATGAGTTACATCCAGTACCTGTTGTACCTCCGTTAAATTCAATTGTTTCTTAATCAGCAACGCTTCCGCAACCACATACTCGTCATTATCAAGCCCCGTAAAATCATCCCCATACTCTTCATTAAACAATAAAATAGTTTCGCTGCTTAATTTAAAATGCGCCGGCAATGCAGCTGCCATTACTTCTCCCTCGCTGCACATATAATATTCACTCATCCAGTTCCACAATTTCAATTGCTCCTGGTAAAGCAATGGTTCATCATCCAGTATATTTAAAATATCTTTTGTTTGATAAGGCGGCGCTTCGTTACAGACTGATTTAACAATTCCAGCGTATCTTTTATTCCTGCCCAATACTACTTCTACCCTGCAGCCCGGCTTTATTTTATTGATAAAAATTTCAGGCACTGAGTAGGTGTAGGTGGTGGGCAATGCCAGGGGGAGAATTACCGTTGCGTAACCTGCAGCCATTAATGGTGGCGCCGTCGAATAAGTTGTTTCTTTCGGAACAACCGGGAGACTGTTGAAAAGAGGTATTTGATTTTGATCACTCATTCAATATATTTTCATTGATACTGCTATAATGCATTTTATTCTCTTTACTTTCAACTCTATTTCTATAACACCAGCCGCCTGTTCATTACATCTGGCAGATATTTACGTTCGCTTTTTGATCCAACTTGCTTTGTATTCCCTTAACTTCTGATCCATCAAATGATATACTTTTTCTTTCAACATGGCTACGTCCTTTCCGTTTAATCCATCAACACTCACTTCTTCCAGGTACACCGATCTTGATTTACCTGGTGTTAATGAAAAGATACTGCGATAATTCAACCGATCGTATGCATCTAAAAATAAAATTGGTTTGATGGGGGTTTGCGTTTCAATCGCTATTTTAAATGCTCCATCATAAAAATCTTTTAAAGGATGAGTTGTCATATTAAATGTTCCTTCCGGCGCAATTACGACCGAAATGTCTTTACGTATAACCGCCTTTAATTTTTGAACGCTGCGGGCCCTTTTTCCGGCACTTCCCCGGTCGACCATTACAACAGCATTTCGATAAAAAAAACCAAACACCGGAATTTTAGCCATCTCCGCCTTTCCCAATATTCTAAAATGTTGATGTCGGATCGCTTTCATAATAATGGGAATATCCATGTATGAAGTGTGATTAAAAACAAAAACATATTGCTTTTTGATATCATGTGGCACTTCAAAAATGTTTCGGTGCCGGATACCCCAAAGCGGCATAATGGCGTCGGCCCACAACTGGCAAATATTATAAATTATATTGCCTCCCCTGATCTTGCCAAAAAAAGATGCTATAAAAACAAAAGGAAATAACACCAGCATTACTGCTATAAAAAGTATAAACCCATACACTGAAAAAAGTACCTGTATTGGAAAAAGTAAATATTTCATAATGAAAAGCGAATATAATCTCTTTACTTATTAACCCAACCCGGAGATAATTTTTCCCTCATTTTCAATTATTTTTGTCGCTTTTCATACTGAAAAACGATTAGGAAACCAATTTCCTGTTGATTTTATTAAAAATCACAGTTATAAATTATCCGAATTAATCTGAATTCCCTTACCTTTGCCGTCCTAAATTTTGGTTATATGTTAGCAGTAGTAAAAATAGCAGGTCAACAGTTTAAAGTGAAAGCAGGCGATAGCTTGTACGTGCCTCATATTGATGGTAAAAGTGGTGATAAAGTTGAGTTTTCAGAAGTTCTGATGACAGACAACGAAGGAACCCTTTCTATTGGTACAGCCGTAAAAGCAATCGTTAAAGCTGAAATTCTTACAGACCTTGTACAGGGCGATAAAGTAATTGCCTTTAAGATGAAAAGAAGAAAAGGCTTCCGTAAAAAACACGGACATCGTACGCATTATACAAAAATTCAGGTGACTGAAATCGCTTAATATTTTTGAATGAAGATATTAAGGTATCGAAATGATATTTAGATATTATTAGCAGATAAAAACTGAAATGCTGAGTGGGTTAAAATCAGCAATAATTTTAGCCTTATCACGCAAAGAAAACAACTTCATTTTTTATCGAAATTTGAAACAATAAAAAAAATTTAAAATGGCACATAAAAAAGGTGAAGGCTCGGTAAAAAATGGCCGCGATTCGCAAAGCAAAAGATTAGGTGTAAAGATATATGGTGGTCAACCAGCTATTGCAGGAAATATAATTGTTCGTCAACGCGGAACTGTCTATCATCCCGGCAAAAATGTTGGTCTTGGTAAAGACTTTACCATCTTTGCATTGACTGATGGACTGGTGGAATTCAAAAAAGGAAGAGGTGATAAGAGTTACATTTCAGTGAATGCTGTTGACGTAACTGCTTAAGTATTAAAGTTTTTTTTGGCAGGTAAAAAAATATTTTTACTTTTAATGTATTATTTACTAACCAATTAAATTTTAAAGAACATGGCAACTGCAAAAAAAGCTGCAAAAAAAG
>JANPIJ010000173.1:0-30278 GCA_031424955.1 Ferruginibacter sp.
AATCCTTCTACGGCTAACCGAAACATTTCCAATACCCTGGCCGAAAGTATACAGGGCCTTACACCGGGTGTTACTGTTAGAAATACCGGGGCACCGGGTGGGGCTGCTAAAATTGATATCCGTGGTGCAGGAACCTTTGCAGGCAATAACCCACTTTATATTATTGATGGTATGTACACAGATGCCGCCCCCGATTTTAATCCGCAGGATATAGAATCTATCCAGATTTTAAAAGATGCATCTGCTGCCGCCATTTACGGAAGCCGTGCCGCTAATGGTGTTATTATCGTCACCACCAAAAAAGGGAGGAAAGGGCCAATGGTTGTCAATGGCAGTATTAAGAGCGGTGTGCAAACAGTCAGCAATCAATACGATATGATGAATGTGGCGGAGTACAAAACGCTGGCCACCAGTCTTTACCAGGCTGGCGGACTACCGGTGCCTACATCACTTACAACGGAGTTTAACCCGTCAACTGATACCGACTGGCAGGATGAATTTTTGCGCAGGGGTGCTGTTGGCGAGTACAATCTTGCTTTATCAGGTTCTTTGGCTAAAAAGGTGAACTTTTATGTTAGTGGGAACCATTTTCAAAATAAAGGGCCGGTAATTGATAATTCCTTTTCAAGGTCAGGTTTGCGGATTAATACCGATACTAAAATCGGCCGGTTCACGATCGGGCAAAACGTTTTGTTTAGCTGGACAAAGGAAGACCCCATCGCCTCAACCGGTGTGGGTGTAAACCCTTTTGTGGATATGATCACCATGCCACCGGTAGTGGCCTTGCAGGGTAGCCGTTACATGAGTCCGGAAAACCCGGAGGGTTGGGGCATCGGGTTGAACAATGCTTACCTGAGTACCCTTACCGCCAACGTACCAGCGTTGCAATCCTTAGACCAGTTTGAGCAAAAGAATTTCAAGATCCGGGGCAATGCTTACCTGGATTTCCGGATAGCGGAGGGTTTGGTATACCGGTTCAACGTTGGCCTTGAAAAGTCAACTGATAAGGGTGCAGGTACCCGCCGCCCCGGAACGGTGCGCCAGGGAACGCCTTCTCCCAACAACAATAAATTATCTACATTCAGCAGCGAAGGAAAGTTTGAGTCGAAGTTGTTTGAGCATACTGTAAACTACGATAAAACCATTGGTGACCATAAGGTATCTGCGGTGGTGGGGTTCAGTAACCAAACATTTGATCATCCCATCTATCGTTTCAACACCATCGAAGGTAACCCTACATCATCTGACCCCTATACCAACCGGTGGAATAACATAGGTCTGTTAGGAAGGGTAAACTATACGTACAGCGATAAATATTTAACCAGTATTACTTTCCGCAGAGATGGCAGTTCACTTTTCAGCAAGAATAACCGCTGGGGTAATTTCCCATCTGCATCAGCAGCCTGGCGTATTTCCAAAGAAAAATTCTGGAACGTGAAAGCGGTGAATGAGTTGAAATTACGTGCCTCTTATGGCAGTTTGGGTAACTCCGAGTTTTTACAGCCATGGTTGTACTATGCACAGATCAATCCCTTTCCCCGTGCCGTTTTTGGCCCCGGAGAAGTGGAACAGATTGGACAAATCGTAACACGCCTCGCAAATAGCGATTTACGTTGGGAGCGTAAGAAAACAACCAATTTCGGCCTGGAAGCTTCTTTGTTAAACAGCCTTTTCACTATTTCTGCTGATTACTTCATCGCCAAAACCGACGACGTTTTGGTAGATCTGCCCATCAGCCTAACAACAGGTAATGCAGGTGGCAACCCTGCAGTAAACGCAGCCTCTCTTGAAAATAAGGGTTTTGAATTAGCGCTTACTTTTCGGCCACCAGCCGGTGAAAACTTTCGCTGGGATGCTACTTTAAACTTCACAAGCATCCGCAATAAAGTGGTAGCATTTGGAAACGCTTCTACAAAATATACACAGTCAGGCGATGCCCGTACACAATTAGGCCGTTCGATCGGGGAGTGGTATGTATTAAAGACCGCTGGTATCTTCCAAAGCCAGGCTGATATAGATGCACATAAAGGTAAAACCGGACAGGTACTTCAGCCATGGTCAAAACCAGGTGATATCCGGTATGTTGACATTGATGACGATGGTATCATTGATTTGGATAAGGACCGTTATTATGCTGGTAGCCCCTGGGCCGATTTTGAAACCGGGCTTCAACTGAATGCTTCATTCAAACAATTTAGCGTAAACATGCAATGGTATGCAGTAGTTGGTAACAAATTGTATAACCGTCCGCGTTACAATGTTGACCGTATGGATCAGAACACCAACTTTAGAAAGGGAGCAACCTATTGGACGCCACAAACGCCAGGCAATGAGTGGCCCCGTGCGGCCATTGGCGCACCCGACAAAGGCATACAATACAACGTACTGCCGCAAAGTGACCGGTGGCTGGAAGATGGCAGCTACCTGAGACTGCGCAACCTGGAGATAGCTTATAATTTCAGGAAGGAAACTTTAAAGCGTATTGGCTTTACAAGCAGCCGGGTTTTTATCAGCGGACAAAACCTGCTCACATTTACCAAATATGAAGGCCTTGATCCGGATATTGCCGGTGTAAATATTTTTGAGCGGGGGCTCGACAATGGCCAGTACCCTGCCCTGAGAATTTTTTCTGCCGGAATCAATTTTGGATTTTAATTAATTTATTCAATCTACTGTCATGAATACAATCATAAAATACTGTCTTGCAGCTACACTTGCCTTATCGGCCTTTTCCTGCAAAAAATCACTGGATTTAGATATTGAAAATCCGAATCGAATTGATGAATCCAACTTCTGGAAAACAAGCAAGGATGCCGTGGAAGGGATCAATGCGGTGTATGGAAATTTCTACCGAAATGGTTCTCCCTACTCCCGCTGGTTGCCCTACTACATGGATGTACGGTCGGATGACGGATACTCCACCAGTCCATGGAATGAACTAAGAAGTATTAGTGCCCTCAATATTACACAATACAGCTTCGAAGTGAATTACGACACCTGGTGGCATCATTACAGGGGCGTGTACCGGGCAAACCAGGTATTGGCAAATGTTCCAGGCATTACTATGGATGAAAATTTGAAGAGCCGTATCATCGGGGAAGCAAAATTTTTACGGGCTGTTTATTATTACAACCTGCTAACTATTTGGGGAAATATCCCTTTGATATTGCAGCCATCCCAGCCTGCCGATAAACCTTCGCAGTCAACACCTGAAGAGGTATGGGCACAAATAGAGAAAGACCTTACAGAAGCCGCGGCAGTATTGCCGGTATCTTATACCGGGGATGAGACAGGCCGTGCTACCAAAGGCGCAGCCTATGGATACCTGGGCAGGGCACACATGCAACAGAAGGAATGGCAACCGGCCGCCACCGCATTGGAATGGCTGGTAAGCGGGCCCGGAATGGCGCAGTACGACCTGGTTGCCAATTACAGCGATAATTTTCGCCATACTACAGAAAATAATAAAGAATCTGTATTTGAAGTACAGTTTAAAATGCGCCCCGAAAATGGCGGCGATGATGGTCCTACTTCTAATGTAGGAACCAGCCGGGCGCCATTCTTTGCGCCTCCGGGCCATGGCTTTAATGATGCAAATATGCAGCGGTGGGTAGTGCATGAATTTTTAAAAGAAAATAACGCAACAGGTGGAAGGGATCTTCGTTTGGCAGTTACCGCATTGTACGATTCTACAGATGAACGTGGCCCTGGTTTTACCCTCGTTTATGGTAGTACTTTTGCATCTAAAAACTATGATGCCAATATAAAAAATCGTGTGTGGTATCGTAAATACCTCGATGATTATTTTCGTATCAACGAGTTTGAAGTTTTTAATAGTCCTGTAAACTACCGTGCATTGCGTTTTGCAGATGTATTACTGATGTATGCAGAAGCATTGAATAACCTGAACAGGACAGCCGACGCTTATGCCCATGTAGACCGTGTTCGCCAAAGAGCAGGCTTGCCACGTTTGTCAGTAACCAGGCCGGGTATGAGCCAGGTACAGTTTCAGGCTCAGTTAGAGCATGAACGCATCACCGAATTAACCGGTGAGTCTGTTAGATGGAATGATTTGGCAAGGTGGGGATATTTTGATGATGCCACCAAACTGGCAGTATTAAAAGCCCGCGATGCGGAGTTCAATAATTTCGTGATTGGCCGTAACAAATACATGCCCATTCCGCAAAGCGAAATTGATATCAATCCAAATTTGAAGCAGAATGCTAACTGGTAAAACAGGGATTTGATTACGCTTTAAAATTTGTAGTCCGGGCTAAGAAGCGATGAGCAGCATTGTTGCATCGCCCTCTTGTACGGCATACCGATTGGCATCTTTGATTACCGGTATAAATTAAAACACTTGTATTGAATGAAATCACCTGTAATATGGATGCCTTCGTATCTGGTGTTTTCACCACTATTTTAAATTAAAAAAAAGTTCTTGTATGCTAGTCGTAAAAAAAATATTATTGGTTGTATTTGCAATGCTGTCATTGCATGCCAATGCACAAAAAAAGGAAACAGTAAAAAGGGCGATATGGACAAAGGCGCAGGCAAATAACTGGTACAGCCAGCAGCCCTGGTTAGTGGGTGCTAATTTTTTACCAAGCACAGCTATTAACGAATTAGAAATGTGGCAGGGTGCTACATTTGATACCGTTACCATCAGCAGGGAATTAAAATGGGCTGCATCCATCGGTATGAATACGATGCGTGTTTTTTTACATGACCTGGCCTGGCAGCAGGACCCGGCCGGGTTAAAAAAAAGGATCGAAATATTTTTACGCATTGCCGCCCGGTATGGTATCAGGCCTTTGTTTGTAATGTTTGATTCGTGCTGGGATCCTTTTCCGCATGTGGGTAAACAACATGAGCCCGCACCTTTTTTGCACAACTCCGGCTGGGTGCAAAGTCCGGGTGCAGATGCGCTTAAAGACAGATCGCAGCACCCGCGTTTAAAAAAGTATGTTATTGATATTGTATCCACTTTTAAAAATGACAGAAGGGTGCTGGGATGGGACGTATGGAATGAGCCGGACAATACCAACAACA
The DNA here is from genome assembly GCA_031424955.1 of Ferruginibacter sp. Classification (GTDB taxonomy): domain Bacteria; phylum Bacteroidota; class Bacteroidia; order Chitinophagales; family Chitinophagaceae; genus Ferruginibacter. Next base: position 5,053 of record JANPIJ010000173.1, read on the forward strand.
GCAGCTATGGCCGCTTTGAGCCCTATAATAAAGTGGAATTGGTACATTATCTTTTGCAAAATGTTTTTGAATGGGTCCGTTCAGCCAATCCAACGCAGCCGCTTACATCCGGTATTTGGGCAGGCAACTGGTCAAGCCACGATAGTTTAAAACCCATTGAAAAATTAATGGTGGAGGAGAGCGATATTATATCATTTCATAACTATGGCAGCGGAGCTGAGTTTGAACAATGTATCAAAAACATGGAACGGTATGGCCGCCCGATAATTTGTACTGAGTATATGTCGCGTGGTAATGGCAGTACTTTTGAAGGTTCATTGCCTGTGGCAAAAAAATATAAAGTGCCTGCTTTCAATTGGGGATTGGTAGACGGCAAATCGCAAACCATTTATCCCTGGGATAGCTGGCAGGTAAAATATAAAGGTGAACCGGATCTGTGGTTCCATGACATTTTCAGGAAAGATGGGTCGGCCTATAAGAAAACAGAAGTGGATTTTATAAGGGAAATTACCCGGAATAAAAACTAATGTTTGGGTGCGGCTAATGGCTTCATAAGTATTCAACCCCGTTAATATTTTTTACCAATGTGGTAATCTGTATTCAATTGATGCAGCCACAGAATTATTGCCGCCTGCAGGAAAGGCTGCCATAACATTAAAATCTTAGATATGGTATCATCAATTAAAAGATTTACTATTTTATCAGCTTTAGTAAGTGTAAGTTTTCTTCTCCCGTTTTGTGGAAAAGAAGGCGGAACTGTATCGCCTCCGGTATCCACAGCAAAAACATTTATAAACCCATTGGTAAATGGTGCAGACCCCTGGGTATTTAAGAAAGATGGGTTTTACTATTATTCGCAAACGGTGGGTAATAGGGTAGCGCTGTGGCGAACAACGGCTGTGTCTAAACTGGGCCTGGTAACCAGCACGGAAATTTATAAAGCTCCTGCCGGTGCTGCCAATGCTGAAAATGTATGGGCGCCGGAAATTCACTTTTTAGATGGCAAATGGTATGTGTATTACACCGCAGGCGCAGGCCCTGATGTTACCCAGCGTACCTGGGTGTTGGAAAACAGCAATGCAGACCCGCTTGCCGGATCCTGGGTAAGCAAAGGCCGCATTTTTACTGCCGATTCGGATTTTTGGGCAATAGATGGTACCGTGCTCGAATACAATAGCAGCAGGTATTTTATTTGGAGTGGCCGGCCAAATTCCGCTGTTCAAAATCAAAATATTTACATCGCTAAAATGGTTAATCCCTGGACGCTGGAGTCACCAGCCGTGATGATTTCCAATCCTTCATTGCCCTGGGAAATAAATGGTGGCCCCGTTAATGAAGCGCCGCAAATTTTAAAAAATAACAGCGGTAAAGTTTTTCTTCATTTCTCTGCCAGTGGCTGCTGGACGGATGATTATGCCCTGGGGATGCTCACCTTAAATGATGGCGGTAACCCATTGGTACCTGCGGATTGGGTAAAAAAACAACAACCGGTATTTACTAAAAACCCGGGTGGCAATGCTTATGGTCCCGGCCACAATGCGTTTTTCAAATCACCGGATGGTACAGAAGACTGGATCATGTACCATGCCAACACCGGCACCGGCCAGGGATGCGGTGGAAGCAGAAATGTTCGTATCCAGAAATTTACCTGGAATGCAGATGGCACTCCAAATGTTGGCAGCCCTATACAAACAGGTGTAGCAATCAATGCGCCTTCGGGTGAGTGAAATGAAGTGCATAATGAGGCAGGTAACTATAAAATAAAATGATGCGAATATCTTCAGGAGCATATTCATTTTACCGAAGCTTTATTGGTGCGTTTACCAGGCCGGTAAATATTATTGGCAAACATACAGATTACAATGAAGGCTTTGTATTGCTGGCGGTTATTGATAAAGCAATATTTGTTGCCTTTGGCAAACGTCAGACAGTCTCATTTGTATTCTGTTTATATTCTGTTAACTGGCGTTAACACTTAGTTCAGGCAATGGATTTCAGTGCAACCTCTTAGCTTCGGCATATTTTAAAAATGTATTCTTTAATACAAAAGTAAAGCACTCTTTTCAACCTTATACTCAACAGACACAAATTCTCCATTCTAAATTTAAGCAGCAATCAATCCAATATGTAATGATCAGGGGCTATTTAGCGGTGGCTAAATGGCCCTTTTTTAAAATTTCTGTTATTTAAGCGGAGTATATTACCTTGGGTAATTATTCCATTTTTTTAAAATAAATATCAATGAAAATAATCACAGCCCTTTTTGTCAGCATGTTTTTAACCGCGATTGCATTTGCTCAACCTGCCTGGAAAATGGCCGGTAGTAAAATCAGTTCGCCATGGGCTTCAAAAGTAGATCCTGCCAATCCTTTGCCGGAGTACCCACGTCCGCAGATGGTTCGGAATGACTGGCTGAATTTAAACGGGCTTTGGCAATATTCAATTTTGCCCAAAACGCAGGAAGCAATACCAACCGCATTCGAGGGGAAAATACTGGTTCCGTTTGCAGTGGAATCAGCATTGTCAGGGGTAGGTAAAACGGTAGGGAAAGATAGCGTGTTATGGTATGAACGTGATCTAACCATTCCGGCTAATTTCAAAAACAAAAATGTACTGCTACAATTTGGTGCGGTAGACTGGTTATGTACGGTGTATGTAAATGGAAAATCAATAGGTAGCCACCAGGGCGGGTATGATCCTTTTTCATTTGATATTACAGCGGCATTAAATAAAAAAGGCACACAGAAAATATCTATTCGTGTTTGGGATCCTTCAGACGATGGGCCGCAGCCAAGGGGCAAACAGGTAAAAAATCCCAACGGCATCTGGTACACGCCGGTAACAGGAATATGGCAAACGGTATGGCTGGAAGCAGTTCCCAAAACTTATATCAGCTTTACAAAACAAACGCCGGACACAGATAAAAAGTCATTGAATGTATTGGCATCTATACAAAATGCAGAGACTGGCGACCAGGTAATCATTACCGCCTTTAAAGGAAATGAAAAAGTTGCTGAGCAAACAGTAGCTGCCAACAGCGAATCGGTTTTACCCATCACTGATCCCCAATTGTGGTCGCCCAAAAATCCGTTTCTATATGACCTTACCATATCCGTAAGGCGTAACGGAAAAATATTGGATGAAGTAAAAAGTTATTTCGCCATGCGCAAAATATCGATGCAGGACGATAACAACGGTATTCAAAGAATGTTACTCAATAATGAATTTGTATTTCAATATGGCCCGCTCGACCAGGGCTGGTGGCCTGACGGACTCTACACAGCACCAACAGACGAGGCCTTGAAATTTGACATAGAAAAAACAATGGAGATGGGGTTTAACATGATACGCAAACACGTAAAAGTAGAACCCGCCCGCTGGTACAATTACTGCGATAAAATGGGCATGCTGGTATGGCAGGATATGCCCAGTGGCGACCTCGGCAACCGTTGGGAGAACCGCCCCGGGGTGTTTGGCCGTGCCACTGATAAAAATCGTTCTGCAGAGTCGGAAAAAATATTTCGCACAGAATGGAATAGCATCATGGAGAGCCTGCACAATTTTCCCTCCATTGTTGTTTGGGTTCCATTTAATGAAGCATGGGGCCAGTTTAAGACAAAAGAGATTGTAGAATGGACCATGCAGAAAGATCCTTCACGGCTTATCAATACGGCGAGTGGTGGCAATTTTGTAGATGTAGGCCATATCATTGACCTGCATAATTACCCTGAACCCCTGATGCCCGATCCTGCACTGTATGGTAAAACAAAAGTGTTGGTACTGGGCGAATTTGGAGGCCTTGGTTTGCCGGTTGAAAATCATACCTGGCAGCAAAAAAACAACTGGGGCTACCAGTCTTTTAAAAGCGGCAGCGAGTTATTTAAAAGATACGGTGAGTTGATGGACCGCATACCCCGTTTGATAGAAAACGGTTTGTCAGCGGCCGTGTACACACAAACCACCGATGTGGAAGTGGAAACCAACGGGCTGATGACGTACGACCGCCGGGAAATTAAAATACCGGTGGATCAGCTAAAAGAAATTCATAAAAAATTGTACAACAATACAACGATAAAAGTGGCCATCAAATAGGTTGATGTTAAGTTAAGTGTAATATGATTCAATATAATAGCACGAATTGGCTGTACGAACCGATAGCTATCGGATCGCCTTTTATAATTTCAATTAAAATAAATTATATGCCCATTCATTATTAACATATCACTTGTAATTATTGTACAGAAAATAGCGGTGGTTATTCATTCTGATGACCGGCCCGGCCTTGACGGACCATGCAGGAACAACATGGGCTGAGCGCACTTTCGTGAAACAAACAGGAATGATCAAAATTTTTAAATAATTCAAACAATGAAAAAACTTTTTTTAGCAGCGGGCATGATATGCTATTCCGCTTTTGGATTTGCCCAAAGCACCAGGGCGCCCGCCTATCCTTTAATTACACATGATCCTTATCTTAGTATATGGTCTGCAAGCGACCAGTTGACAGGTTCTCCAACGAAGCATTGGACAGGAACGGATCATTCACTGATCGGGTTGTTGAAAGTAGATGGCGAAACCTATCGTTTTTTAGGCGAGCAATCGAATATGTATAAAACCATTGTTCCTGCCGGGAATGAAGTAAATTACCCTGCGCTTTATACAGAGTCGGCGCCGGAACCTGGCTGGATGAATACTGCTTTTGATGACAGTAAATGGAAAAAAGGAATCGCTCCGTTTGGTGATAATAAAACGGTCTCAAAAACAATGTGGCTTTCCAAAAACATCTGGATGCGCAGGGAGTTTGCCATCAGCAATACCAACTTCAATAAACTGTTTTTAAAATTACAGCATGATGATGACGTAGAGGTTTACCTGAATGGCGAATCGATATATGCCACCAAAGGGTATACCGGTAAGTTTATCTACCTGCCCGTCAGTGAAGCAATGAAAGGCAAAATCATAAAGGGAAAAAATTTACTGGCAATACATGTAACCAACAATGTGGGTGGAGCCTGGCTGGATGCAGGCATTGTAGAAGAACCGAAACCGGTAAAGGGCCAATTAATAAAAACTGCCGTTCAAAATAAGGTTACCCTGAACGCCACACAAACTGCCTACCAGTTTACCTGCGGGAAGGTGGACCTTGATCTTACTTTTACTTCCCCCTTACTAATTGATGAGCTGGATATCCTGCCAAGGCCGGTATCCTATATCAATGCTTCAATAAAGTCAACAGATGGCGCAATACATGCGGTACAATTGTATTTTGGTGCTTCTACGGATATTGCTGCCAATACTGCAACGCAACCAATCAAAACGGAAAAATATACAGCGAATAAACTGGCCATTTTAAAAGCAGGCACAGTTGAACAACCCATTCTTAAAAAGAGAGGAGATGATCTTCGCATAGACTGGGGCTATATGTACATTGCTACACCAGCCGCTGCAAATGTAAAGCAATCAGTTACTGCTTCCGGCGATCTGTCGGCTGCATTTCAACCAGCCGCAACAAGTGTTCAGTCCGGCAAACACCTGGTGCTGAATACGGTAGTGAATATGGGTAAGATCGGCAGCACAAAAAAGGAGCAACTCATTTTAGTTGGTTATGATGATTTGTATGCCATCCAATATTTCGGCAAAAACCTGTTGCCCTGGTGGAAACTTACCGCAGGTGCCACCATCGAACAACAGTTGTCGCTTGCTGCAAAAGAATATCCTGCTATCATCAAAAAATGTGAAACCTTAAACCAGCTTATTTACAATGATGCGGTAAAAGCCGGTGGAGAAAATTATGCAAAAATGTGTGAACTTGGATACCGTCAAAGCATAGCCGCTCACAAGCTGGTAAAGAGCCCGGAAGGTGAAATATTGTTTTTGTCAAAAGAGAATTACAGCAACGGATCAATCAATACGGTAGATGTAACCTATCCTTCAGCGCCTTTGTTTTTAACTTATAATCCTGAGTTGTTAAAAGGAATGCTGAATGGTATTTATTATTACAGCGAAAGTGGTAAATGGGCCAAACCCTTTCCTGCGCATGATTTGGGTACCTACCCCCTTGCCAATGGTCAAACCTACGGAGAAGATATGCCGGTAGAAGAATGTGGTAACATGGTGATATTGACTGCCGCAATTGCCAAAGCAGAAGGCAATGCGGATTATGCAAAAAAACACTGGAAGACATTGAATACCTGGGCCGGCTTTTTAAGCCGCGAAGGATTTGATCCGGCCAACCAGTTATGCACCGATGACTTTGCGGGGCACCTGGCAAGAAATGCCAACCTTTCTATGAAAGCAATTGTAGCCCTGGGTGGATACGCACAAATAGCAACTCTATTAGGTGAAAAAGCAGAAGCAGAAAAGTATCGCAATATCACAAAAGGAATGGTTACCAAATGGATGCAGATGGCAGATGATGGTGATCACTATGCCTTAACTTTTGATAAAAAAGGTACCTGGAGCCAGAAGTATAACCTGGTTTGGGATAAGGTATTGGGCATGAATTATTTTCCGAAAGAAGTATTTGAAAAGGAAGTGAAATTTTACCTAACCAAACAAAATAAATTTGGTTTGCCATTGGATAGCAGGGCAACATATACAAAGTCTGATTGGGTAATATGGACATCCGTTTTAGCCGACAGGGAGCAGGATTTTCATGCGATCGTTGATCCGATGTTTCGGTACGCTGTTGAAACCACTTCCCGTGTACCCATCAGTGACTGGCACCAGACTACCACCGGTAAGATGGTTGGTTTCCAGGCAAGAAGTGTGGTAGGCGGTTATTTTATCAAAGTGCTGGAACAGAAATTAAATGGTAAATAACAGCAATGACTAAATGTATTTTTATAGTGATTTGCTTGCTGGCTGTTTCGCCGGTAAAAGCCCAGCACGCTCCCCAGCCAAGGGAAGGTACCTGATGTTATGCCTCCAGGGATACCAGTTACCAATACCAGGTACAGAGTGTTGCTGCTGTACCGCTCCATACTTCCATTAAAAGGAACGAGTGGACGCAATTGTCCAATGACTCTGCTATCTTATTTCCACGACTGCAATGGGAAAAAAATGCGTGGAAGGCGCCAGTTGTATCGTAATGGGTAAATGTTTGTATGATTTGGAAGAACGAATGTTTATTAAAGCTTTGCAGCACAGTCCCGCTAGCTAGCGGGAAAGGGAGGTCACGTCCGAAGGGTGTTCGAAAGAGAAAAGCAATTTCCTGATTTATCTCGTGCGTAGTATCAGTCAATAGAGAAAATGTTCGTAGCAAATACTTAATTCAATAAAAAAAACAAATCCAAATAATAAAATATGAAAGCAATTAAGCAGGTAGTTTTTATATTAATGTTGATGTTAACAATATCAGTCGGCCAGCAATTGGTAGCGCAATCCGCGACAGGTATTACCAATGTAAAACGACCAGCTACCAAAACTGCAAATCAGTTTTACACCGGTAATAAGGCACCACTGCTGCCACTTTCATATGTAAAATTACCCGTTGGCAGCATCAAACCACAGGGCTGGATTTTAAAATACCTGGAACTCCAGCGTGATGGCTTAACCGGCCATCTCGGCGAAATAAGTGCATGGCTGGATAAGAAAAACAATGCCTGGTTTAGTGGTAATGGCACGGGAGATCATGGCTGGGAAGAAGTGCCTTACTGGTTGAAGGGATATGGCAACCTGGGCTATGTTTTAAAGGATGAGAAAATAATTGCTGAGACAAAGTTGTGGCTGGATAAAGTATTTCAAAGCCAGCAGGCGGATGGTTATTTTGGACCACGGGTCGTTGAAAATGAGCATCAGAATAACAAGGGGCAAACTCCTGATCTGTGGCCCAATATGCTCATGCTCTGGTGCATGCAATCCTGGTACGAATACAGTAATGATGCAAGGGTGATACCATTCATGACGAAGTACTTTAAATGGCAAACCACCGTACCTGATCAGAAGCTGCTGAAAATTTATTGGGAGAATAGTCGCGGCGGCGATAACCTGTATAGCATCTACTGGTTGTACAACCGTACCGGTGAAAAATGGTTGCTGGACCTGGCTGATAAAATTCACCGTAATACCGCAGACTGGTCTCAAAAAAATAGCCTCCCCAACTGGCACAATGTTAATATTGCGCAATGTTTCAGAGAGCCTGCCACCTGGTATATGCAGGCAAAGGACAGTAGTTTTTTAATCGATACTTATAATGATTTTTACCTGGTGCGAAACCTCTACGGACAGGTGCCGGGAGGTATGTTTGGTGCAGATGAAAATGCCCGGAAAGGTTTGGGTGACCCACGCCAGGCAGTGGAAACCTGCGGCATGGTAGAGCAGATGGCCTCTGATGAAATACTAACCGGCATCACCGGTGATCCAATGTGGGCCGATCATTGCGAGGAGGTGGCCTTTAATACTTACCCCGCTGCTGTGATGCCCGACTTTAAAGGATTGCGTTACCTCACAGCTCCCAACATGGTGGTAAGCGATAGCCGGAATCATGCACCCGGTATTCAGAATGAAGGGCCTTTTTTAATGATGAATCCGTTCAGCAGCCGTTGTTGCCAGCACAATCATGCTATGGGGTGGCCTTACTACGCGGAGCATTTATGGATGGCTACACCTGACAATGGGATAGTGGCATTGCTATACAATAGCAGTGAAGTGACTGCAAAAGTAGGTGCCGGTAAAGGTAGCCTGGTTACGTTAAAACAAACAACGCACTATCCATTTGATGAAGACATCAATATAGAGATCAATACAACCGGGTCCGTAAATTTTCCTTTGTACCTGCGCATTCCAAACTGGTGCAGTGATGCAAAACTTACAGTGAATGGTGTGGTACAGCCAGCCAGTTTTGAAGCCGGATCTTATGCGAGGATAGAACGTAAATGGAAGCAGGGCGATCTGGTAGCATTGGTATTGCCAATGAAATTAAAAAAGGATGAATGGGCTAAAAATAAAAACAGCGTAAGCATCCATTACGGACCACTAACATTTTCTTTAAAAATAGATGAATCATACAAACAGATGGATAGCAAAAAATCCGCTATCGGCGATTCTAAATGGCAGGAGAATACCGATCAGTCCAAGTGGCCGTGCTATGAAATTTATCCGGCCAGTATGTGGAATTATGGGCTGGTACTAAACGGTCAGCCGCTGGAAAGCCAGTTTGAAATAGTTAAGAAACCATGGCCCTTAAATAATTTTCCTTTCACGCAGGATGCCGTACCTTTTGTTTTAAAAGCCAAAGGAAAGATCATACCGGAATGGATACTGGATAAAAACGGACTGTGCGACTTGCTGCCACAAAGCCCGGTAACAGTTTCCACAAAAGAGCAGCCGATTGAATTGATACCAATGGGGGCGGCAAGGTTAAGGATTGCTTCGTTTCCGGTGGTGAGATGACAAATGAGTAATGAGTGATGAGTGATTAATGATGAATGGTGCCACCAGTTCTGTGTATAGTTTTTCAGTAAAGCGATAAAAATATTTGTTTGCCGGTATTTGTCTTTCATGGCATCATCGTTGTGTTATTTTATCCCGTTATTCGGGACTCACTTGTACGTTTGCAGCAATTGGGAGCAATAAAACACAGAAGTTATAATTCAAAATAATCAACCGTAAAAAAATCTTATTTAACCTGCGGATGTATAAAAAATTATCAATATGAAGGTCCTCAATTTATTATTTTTTAGCATCATTGTATGCAGTTGCATTGTCACCAACAGTGTTGCGCAGCAACAAAAAACATTTACCAACCCCTTGCTTCCCTCGGGTGCCGATCCCTGGTGTATTTATAAGGATGGCTTCTATTATTATACCAATACAACCGGGCGAAATATTACCCTTTGGAAAACAAGCAATATTGCAGATTTAAAAATCGCCCAAAAGAAAGTAATTTTCACCCCTCCAAAAGCCGGACCTTATTCAAAGGAGTTGTGGGCGCCTGAGATTCATTTCCTGCAGGGCAAATGGTATATTTATTTTGCTGCCGATAGCGGGAAGAATGTCGATCACCGGCTTTGGGTATTGGAAAACAGTTCGGCTGATCCCATGAATGATCAATGGGTTTTAAAAGGCAAGCTGACCACTCCGGAAGATAAATGGAGTATTGATGGATCCCTGTTTGAACACAAAGGGCAATTGTATGCAATATGGTCCGGCTGGGAAGGCGATACAAACGGATCGCAAAATATTTATATCGCCAAAATGAAAAATCCATGGACCGTTGAAGGTAAGCGGGCAAAAATTTCTACTCCTGAATTACCCTGGGAAACACATGGTGATTTGAATAATGCGAATGATGTGCCGCATGTAAATGTGAATGAAGGCCCCGAGGTATTGGTGAATGGCAATAAGCTGTATCTTATCTATTCAGCCAGCGGCTGCTGGACAGATTTTTATGCGCTGGGCATGCTAACAGCGAAAAGCAACGCCAACCTGATGGATCCTGCATCATGGATAAAATCGCCGCAACCGGTTTTTAAACAATCAATAAAAAACAGTGTATATGCACCTGGCCACAACTCTTTCTTTAAATCGCCGGATGGCAAAGAAGATTATATTTTGTATCACGCCAATGCAAAGCCCGGGCAGGGGTGTGGCGGTTTTCGTTCTCCAAGGGCGCAGAAATTTACCTGGAACAAAGATGGTTCGCCCAATTTTGGCGTGCCGGTAAAAGCAGGTGAAGTATTAAATGTTCCACCAGGAAATTAAAGTACACAAATAGCTACTGTTGTGTTAGCAATAATATGACGCATCATTTTTTTAATACACGAATGATGTGCGTGCCGGCAGATAAGGATGCAAACGACCTGGTGAATTTTATTCTTTCAAAAAGGAAGTGATTGCAGATTAGATTGATTGACCATTCAAAATTGTCGCAAAGGGTTGCCAACCTTTTTAATGGTATATGGGTGTAGCAAGACTCATCCGGAAGGTTGGCAACCCTTCAACTAAATGTTTTGGATCAACAATGCATTAATTAACCTATTTTCAAATCACCATTGATTGCTCAGTTTAATTCAAAAAATCCTTCATTAAAATGAAATTATCCATTACACTGATCATTTTTATATACTTCCTTGGAAGTGTACATACCATTGCTGTTGGCCAATCCGGAACCGTACCTAAAGAAAGGAAAAAGGGCAGCCCGCTGGATAAACTTCCCGCCAACATCCAGGTGCTTACTCATTTTGGAGAACGGGCAGATTTTTCGCCGGATAACAAACGCATTGCTTTCATGGCGAAAAGTTTTGGCGATGCCATGCTGTATGATCTTGAGACAAAAATCATTACATGTTTAACCTGTAATGTACCAGGCGGCGCTTTTCTTCGGGTAATGCACCTCGTTACAGGGGATTATATATTGATTGGCCCGGAGAAATTTGAAAACATCCGTACCAGCCGTTCAAGAGACAATGAATTATGGTTTTTAAGTAAAGCCAGCGGTTCTAAGCCGGTTAAGTTTGGAGTGAAAATGAGCGAGGGAATGGCCATATCAAAAACAAGTATGAAGATCGCTTTTTCACAGGTGCATGCACAGTCGCCCGATCTTGCTGAAGGAGCATCCCGTTTGGTAATTGCCGACCTTGATATATCGGATGGCAAGCCTAAGCTTTTAAATCAAAAAACAGTGTATGAAAGTCCCGGCCGTGGTTGTATCATTGAAGCGGCAGATTTTTATGATGATGATACAAAAATGACTTTTACCTGCTATCAACCCAATGACCTGGCTTCTGTGATGACGATCAACCTGGCAACCAATGAAGTTGTCAATCATTCCAAAGCCCCTGGAACGTATAACGAATGTGAAGGTATTTTACCCGGCGGCAAATTTACGCTGGTGGAAGCCGATCGGCAGTGCGAATGGCTTGGCGGAAAGCGTGGTTCCGGAAACATAGACATCTGGAAACTGACATTGGATGGAACAGGAAAGAATTTTACCCGGCTTACTAACTTTAACGATTTCGAAGGTGGCAAGGCTTCCAACCCGGTTGTTTCAACCGATGGAAAATACATGTCTTTCCAGTTTGCCAACACCGCGGATCCCGCAGGAGTAGGCTATGGGATTTTGCTCTATACATTTAAAAAATAGCAGTAACATATCCAATCAAAATAGATCCCTCTTTGTTTGTTGCACCTTATCATCTTCTAATCAAAACAAATCAATGACAGGGTTGAATAAAATGCTTTTCAATTATTGATCTGATTTTATTTTCTCTTAAAATCATTCAATGAATTGTAATGGAGTAAAGAACTGAAATTGATGTTAATAGTGAATGGAAAAAGGTAATCAATACCTGTTAAAAACCTGGCCCCGGATGATGAGGATGATTTCAACTTTACAGAACGGTTTGCCAAATTACAGGAAGAGCTGGAATTACAAATGCAGGAAGAAGTGGTACTGAATGGGCGTATTAAAATGAATTTAGAAAGGTTGAAGGAAGTGGTGGAGAAACAGGAGTAGATATATCAATAATCAATTATTAACTAATGTCAGATACTGCTTTGGTTACAAGTAAAACTATTGAAAACCGGATATTTAATATCCGTGGTGTACCCGTTATGTTTGACCGTGACCTGGCTGTACTATACCAGGTAGAAAAAAGGGTACTGAACCAGGCAGTAAAGCGTAACATGGATAGGTTTCCTCAAAAGTTTTGTTTTCAGTTAACGGAACAGGAGTTTAAAGAATGGAGATCACAAACTGTGACGTCCAATGAAGATAAGATGGGGCTAAGGCGGCCACCGTATGTATTTACAGAACAGGGAGTAGCTATGCTTTCAGCAGTATTAAAAAGTGTTAAAGCTGTAAAGGTAAGCATACAGATAATGGATGCTTTTGTAGAAATAAGAAGGAGGATAGGATCTACAGCCCTACTATTTAAACGGATAGAAAATATAGAAAGAAAACAACTGAAAGTGGATAAAAATTTTGAGCAGTTATTTTCAGCATCTTTATTGGTAACCCTTTAAAAGCATTAAACATTACTTTATTGCAAAAACAGGTTGATGATTTAAAAGCAACAACAACAATAAATCAGGATGCAATTAAGGCTGAAATTTCCAAAACATATGACTAATTTAAATGGATGATAGGATTAGTTTTTACTTTACTGGTTAGTCAAATTAGTTTGGCTTACAGCAATATATTCTTTAAAAAGAAGGAAAAGGAAGAACATTCAGTTAAAAAGGAATTGGCTGATTTGAAAGAATTAATTCAAAAGAACGGCACCAATCCTAATCCCACAGCAGTTTAACCTGTGAATTATTTTCCTACCTATTGCTGCCCTTAAATCAATTTACTTAAATTGATTGATGCAGCTAAAAGGATTAATTCAAGTACTGGAAATATACTAAGGAATTAAAAAATGATGCACTTTTTGTTGCACCAACCATAAATAACAAAGGCTTCCATTTAAACGGAAGCCTTTGTTCTACTGATGTGACCCCTCAGGGACTCGAACCCTGGACCTACTGATTAAGAGAAGGCAAAAATATTTAATTCAGCTTTTCCTATTTTAACTGATTTTAGCTTAAATAGTTTATTATCAATTTGTTGCATGATTTTTGCTTCTTTATCTTAATTGCCCTTTGAGGTCTTTTAACTGTGATTTGTTTGCAAATTGTTTGCAAATTTTTGAAGAGAGTGTATTGTGAAAATGAAAAAAAATCAGTCATGACAGCTACAATTAGTACCATCCTCGACACCAGGAGGATCAAGAAAACAAGTAAATATCCTGTAAAGCTTAGAGTTACATTTGAAAGGGTTACTGAGTATTACCAAACCATCTTTGATTTACATAAAGATGATTGGGATAAATTGACCGCTTCCAGAATAAGTAACGAACTACAATCCGTAAGAGATAAATTAAGGGAGATCGAAAGAACTGCTGAAAATGCTATGGAAAAATTAGATCCATTCACTTATTGGTTTAAAAGTTAACTTTCGGACGAATTGGAAGCTGCTACCTGGAGAAAAGTATTAAAAATCTGCATCTTTTTATTAATCAAAAAGATTATTATATTTATATCCAACGAATCTGCTGAATAGTATTTCAAGTCCTGCGAATTACATTCCCTGGTTACCCCACGCCGCCAAAGAGCTTCTTTATTTATAGTTTATATTAATCACATTAAATCATCTGTATATGGCTACGAAAAAAGCTCCCCCCAAAAAAGCAACATCAAAAAAAAACAGAGTAAAAAAAGCGGCGGTAAAGAAAAAAGCGGCGGTAAGTAAGGCCCCCATCAAGGAAAAACCTGCAAAGAAAAAAGTGGCCACAAAGAAGCCCGCAGTAACTAAAAAAGCAACACCTCCAAAAAAAGCAGCAGCAAAAACTATTAAACCGGTGGCAGAAAAATCACCCGGTGGCATCGCCAGGATACGCCACTTCGATTTTACAGTGAACAAGCCCGTTAAACTGGATGCAAAAAAGATAAAATCGCTGGTACCTGCAGGTATCACCCGAGGGGCTGCGCCAGGTTTAAGCATCTCCTTCACCATGGAACCAACGGAGGGAGATTTTATTGTCTTCCACCCCACTCCCGGCTTCACAAGCCTTGAGCCCCCACTTGCTCAATTATCAATAGCAGCCATCGTGTGGAATAGCGGCAGCAAAACGGTTGACCTGGACAAAGTGGTGCTTGAATATAAAAAAGGCAACCAAACGATAAAGCAGGATGTTTTTCTGCCTGCCGACCAGTTGGTCATTGATCCCGGTTATGGATGGACCTGGCAAAACAGCCGCCCCTACCACGAGAAAGGAGATGTTGTTTTTCTCGATTCACCTTACCCCGATAAAGTAACCCTTAGTTTTTATTTTAAAACCTTTGCATCCACACCGGTATCTGCCACAAAAAATATCAAGCCTTATACACAGGGGCTTTCACTTCCTTTTAAAGCCAGTGACTTTGGCACCGACGAATATGTAACCGGCTATTCCATGCACGGCGGTGGCGACCAGGTATTTGCTTACGACCTGGGTGTACAGGCCTATGCAGACAATGGATGGCGGGATCTGCTTCCCCCGGCTACAGATTGGGGTAAAAATGAGAACTACCGCATTTGGGGCAAGCCCGTGTATGCCATGGCCGATGGTACGGTTATGCATTTTGAAAGTAATATTCCAAATAACTGGAAACCCGACGGATCAGATGCAGGCATGAAAAAACAAAAAGACGAATTGTGGGGCTCGTTCGATTATGGCGGCTCAGGCAATCACTTTTATATACGGCATGGCAATGTAGTTGCGTTGTATGCGCATCTACAAAAAGGTTCGCTCACCAGTAAGTTTAAAAAAGTTGGTGCTGTTGTAAAAAAAGGCGACCTGCTTGGTAAGGCAGGAAACTCCGGAAACTCGTCCGGCCCGCATACACATATACATATCAAGAAGTACAAAAATTCCGATCCCGAATCCGGCGCCTTTCGCCCGCTTTTGTTTAATAACGGTTATGTCATCGGTCAGGCAAATTATCCAAAGCCAAAATCAAATGTAAACTGGAGCAAGCTCAACAACCAGGGCATCCCCGGTTTAAAAAGCAAGGCCTGTTTTGTATTCCCGTCAGGTACGCATCCCTATTGTGCTTACCCAACCAACTGGGGCGAAGTAGCACGACATGGAGTGCCCGAAAATATTTACCAGCAGGAGTTTGATAAAATATGGCCCTGCGGTTATTATCCAATTTGGGTTGACGGATATGATGTAGCGGGCAAAACCTATTTTAATATGATCTTCCGCCCATCTGCAGGTGTGCAATGGGTTGCCCGCCACAATATGGATGGTGATGCTTACCAGGCCGAGTTCAATACCTGGAGCAAAGCAGGTTACCGCCTCATCAATATCAATTCTTATTTATTAAGCGGAAAAATAAGGTACGCCGCCGTTTTTACAAAACAAAGCGGTGCAGATTGGTTTGCCTACCACGGCCAGCCACTTGCCTGGCACGAATCCAATTTTGAAAAGAACTGGAAAGCCGGCTGGGTGCCCGTAAATATTTCCTGTGTAACATCTGCCGGCAAAATTTTTGTAAGCGCACTTTGGGAAAAGAAAAATACTGGTGGCTTTTATGCAAAGCCTGCCATGAGCCTGCAGGGTTTCCAGGATGCATTCAACCAGTTTACCAATAAAGAAAAATTCAAACTGGTTTATCTGGATGCCTATGTTCTCGGCGGCAAGCCCATGCTCAGCGGTATCTGGTATAAAAATGCACCCAGCTATAATTCCTGGTGGGAAAAGCCTTATCTCACGGCCGCACAGTTTCAAACCCAATATACTTCCATGCTTGGTAATGGATACCTCACCCGCTGCATAGCAGGTTATGCTGATGGCGGCACGGCAAGGTTTGACGGTATATGGAGTAAATAAAAATGTTGAAGTTTTGTTATGTCTCATTGGGGTTTTCGCAAATGGCTTTTATTGTTTCAAATAAAATTTTTGCTAAACCCCAATTTTTTACCAATCTGTACCTGCATCATGCCTCTGATATTGTGTATTGCAACACTAATGAAGAAGCCGGATCACTTAATACCAGGAACTCCCGCAGGGTAGAAACTTTCACGCCCGGACGTTGAGCGGTTTAAGGCCTACATGTGTTGATGTACCGCGATAAACCATTCATAACAATTGTGCATTTAAGCGGAATCTTCTTTATCGGAAAAGTTGCCCATATACTCCGGTCTCAAAAGGATTGATTATGAAGAAGGATATTTTGTATTTTCAATCTTATGAGACATTTACAAATGATGGCATTTTGTTTTTTAGCCGGAACCACCTTTGCCCAGTCAAAAACAGATCGTTTCTTACAGGGGATTCTTGCAATGAACAAGGATCAAGTATTTACACAAGTATTGCAGGCACCACAAACTTACCGGCTGCAGATCATTTATACGCAGATAAACCGCGACAGCAAAAACAACCCTTCCTTTATAAATTATTATTACAATTATAACCCCCAATCATACTTCAATCCGGCTTCAACAGTAAAGCTTCCATTGGCAGCGCTTGCATTGGAAAAACTGAACAGGATCAACATTGCGAATGTCAATAAATATACAACCATACAATTCGACAGCAGTTTTGCAGGACAAAATACCCGTTACGCAGACAGCAGTTCGGAAAATAAACTTCCTTCAATCGCTCATTTTATTAAGAAGGCTTTTTTGGTAAGTGACAATGATGCTTACAACAGGTTGTATCAATTCACCGGGCAGCAAACCATTAACCGTTCTTTAAAACAAAAGGGTTATAATACCATTCGTATCACCAGGCAGTTTCGGGGTAATACCGTAGAGCAGAACAGGCATACAAACCAGGTAAGGTTCCTGAAACCCGACGGCAGCCTGTTTTATACACAACCCCCGGCTTACAACAGGGATTCATTTGATTTTTCATCAGTAGTTAAGATTGGAAAAGGTTATATGAACCGTAACGACAGACTTATCAATGAACCGATGGATTTCACTACCCATAATAATATTTCGCTGGAAGACCTGCAGCAGGTATTGCAGTCGTTACTGTTCCCTGCCGCTGTTCCTAAAAAACGGCGTTTTGAATTACGGGCAGATGACTATTCTTTTTTGTGGAGGTATTTATCTCAATACTCATCGGAAACAAGTTTTCCAAAATATGATACTGCTAAATATTACGACAGTTATGTAAAATTTTTTTTCCGGAATGAATCGCATCAACTCCCTGCACAGGTAAGGGTATTTAACAAAGTGGGCTGGTCTTATGGCTTCCTTACGGATGTGTCTTATGTGATTGATCTTAAAAACAAAGTAGAATTTATGCTCGCCGCCACGATGTATGTAAACAGCGATGGCATTTTAAATGACGACAGGTATGATTATGATTCAATCGGGTATCCGTTTATGTATATGCTCGGACAAACGATATACCAGTTTGAATTGAGCCGGATAAGAAAGTATGCCCCCGATCTTTCTACATTCAAATTGAGGTATGAACGGCGTGATCCTGCTGATATAAGGCCTTCAATTAAGCAGGTGGATAATTGACACCTGAATGCAGCTTAGACAGGTTCAGCCAGAACATTGTTATATCGCAAATTGAAACCCTGCTGAATTACGCGGAGCATTTTACCAGCGGCAATTCATCACCAGGAAAATAAACAACCACCTAGTGCTTGACAGGCTGGAATATTGCTCAACAATCATTTCAATAATAACACCATTAATGATGGGTTACCTGCCGTTCAGTTTTTTTTTCCATCAACTGAACGTTTCCCCTGGTTATTTAAGCGGCCTGCTGAAACTGCTTACCGGGCAAAGTACCCAACAGCATATTCACGATAAGCTGATTGAAAAGGCAAAAGAAAAACTCTCCACCACCACTGCATCCGTAAGCGAAATTGCTTATGAACTGGGCTTTGAACACCCGCAATCATTCAGCAAGTTGTTTAAAACTAAGACCAATCTTTCACCGCTGGAATTCAGGCAATCTTTTAACTGATGGTTGGTAAATATTTTTTTGGGATGGGCTGTGAAGCTATGAGGGGCATCGTTGTGTCCTCACTTGTGCGGAATAACTTTATTCGGCTTTGTTGGAAGCGAAGATGGCAAGTGGAGATATACCGAAATCCGTTTTCAAAAATCCCGATGCAATCGGGCAGATTTAAATGGCATCAAGTGATCCTCCGGAACACTTGTACCGGAGAGATTGATTGTGGGGAATGGTTCGTGTTTCTGTCCCGGCGGGGTTTTCGCTTTTGAAATCTTCAATCATAGAAATAATTCCCTGCGAAACCCCGACGTTTAATGCACTTACTTTTAAAACTGTCACTGTAATAATTATAACAGCGTTACAAATCTAAATAGTGCATGGGCTTGAATTGTTTTGCCAATTGTATTTCATAGAATGAAGCGCTGCTGTGTTCATATTTAACAAAATCTTTCGCCAGCATCCCTGTCCGCTTGGTGCATCCAGGCAGGCATTTGCCAGTTACGGGATTGTTGTGGATGTAATTAATTTTTTGCAATAAAAAATGTTAGGTGATAATTGCTTTGGCATCGAAGGAATCTTTGAACACTTTGTGTAACTGACCTTTTTTTCTTTCCCTCTCTGTAACCAGGCTTTTCAGGTGATGGAGCAGTTCTATGTTTCCTTTCTCTTCTAACCGGTTGATGATCTCATAGGCTATAAATCTTTTGCCATTAGCAATGATGGCATTCATGTCAAATCCTTCTTTATAAAAATGAAGAATAACATGCAGATGGTTAGGCATAATAACATAAGCTACCACTTCAGCATGATACTCTTTTTTAAAACGGCAAACCATTTATATACCATATCGCAGGTGTTGGTAATATCAAACAAAGGAATCCATTCTATACAAGTAAAAGTGAGAAAGTAAGTGGAAAAGGTATTACTGTGTTTTAACTTTATTGCCATTGCATAAAGCTAAAATAAATTCATGGTGAGAGCAAGCTATTGAAAGCTCTTTTATAGCGCGGGGTTTCACGTAAACGTTTTATTAAAGATAGTGTATACTGTGAAAACCCCGCCCGGACAGAGGAGTTTATTAAGAGATTGAAAAAAAATTATTGAAAATTACCGGTAACTTCTATCCTCCTAATCGGTTTTTATATCCAGCTTCCAGTAATCAGCAATTGCCTTTAATTCTTTTTTAGTGAGATAAGTTACCGCGCCATGTTTGGGACTTGTAAAATTGGTGGTTTTCATCACCCCTTCATTAAAATGCCCGAGGTCTTTGTAGGTTACAAAATCGGTTGTTTCGCTAAAGCCCATATTACTTGGACGGGCACCATACACATCATACATCAGCACATAGACACCAGTACCAATTCTTTTGAATACGTTTGGTGCTTCTGTGTTTACTTTTTCCGGATCAATTCTCCTGTCTTCTGCTTTAAAATCCTGGTTGATCTTATCTGAAACGGCATGAAAAATTTTAGCACCACCCACATAGAACATCTGGTATTTATCCCCCACTTTTGTTATATCTGCATCGATACCGCCAATAGCAGTTATGCGTTCGGGTTTGGTTTCCAGCCTGGTAAAATCATCGTTGACATAGGAATAGTAAATATGAGCATCCTTGTTGTTGTAACGAATGGTAAAATATACCATCATCTTTTTTTGCTTTGGATCATAAATTGTTTCAGGTGCCCAGGAACAATCAATATCTCCCAATTCGGGAAAAGCTTTATCCACCCGAAAATCAGCATGTGTCCAGTGCACGAGGTCGAACGACTTCATCAGCACCAGCGCACGGTTGTTTCCCCAGCCATACTTTGCCAATGGCCGTTCCCATGCACTGTCACGAAAGCCGGCCCGCTGACCAAATATGTGCAGGTCCGTCATGGCCAGGTAAAATGCACCATCCGGCCCACGGGTGATATGTGGATCACGTACACCCTTTTGTTCGGCTAGCTGCGAACCCAAAAATAGTGGTTTGCCCTGGTTGATATCTGTAAATTTATAGCCATCCCCGCTTACAGCCAGGTAGGCCGATTGATTCTGATCTTTAAAATAAGCCAGTAAATAGCCTGCAAAATCTTTCTCTTTTACTGCAGCAGCTTTTTTTGGTTTATCTAACTTTGAAACAATTACAATGCCTGGCCCTTGCAGGGAGTCAACCGTTTGAGCAAGGCAATTATTTAACAGCAGGAAACCCGGCAAAAAACATACACACTGCAACAGTTTGGTTGTCATTTTTAGCATTGTTATTTTGTTTAAATGTACTGAGAACACCTGCCGGCAGGTAATACTATTTCTTTTTAATTGAATTGTCGAAAAATCCCCCTTCCTTTTTGCTTACCCATTTAATGAATTTGGCAATTTCTTCATGGTCCTTTATACGCTCCACCGTATTATAATAATTTTTGAGTTCCGTTTCTCCGAAAACGGCATACACTTTAGCCTGGCAAATTTTGTGCATCGGTACGGTAGTGGTATCCTTGCCGCCCTTGCTGGGTGGTATCAGGTGATGGCGCACAATGGGCTCGGCCAATTCACGGTTACAGAGGGGGCATTTGTCAATATCGGGCATTGTCATTTTGTTGATGTGCCGTAAATATATTCTTTGCCGGGGACTTGATAAATTGTTTTTTCACAATCATTGGCTCCTGGTAAATGCAATTTATATTGGGATGATGCCTGAACTATAGCTATTCTCCTTTTTTAGTGCCCCTGCTTTAGTTTAAATATCAACAAAGGTGCTGACTACACAGGATTGGCACAGGTGCCTTCGCCATGTTGGCCAGGTGAAATTCCGTATTCCTACATTATTTAGAATCCTTTTCCCTTCAATCAATCCGCCTTGCCCTTGTTGGTATGCCCTTTCCATTTAAAATCCTCTGCTATTCAAGAAACGCCAATGTTAGTCTCATTTATCAACCCGGTACTAAAATACCTTCACTAAAGTGTAAGCATAGTAGTGCCAATAGGTATGTCGAAGAATCCAAAAATCCGGTGTTTAGTTCTATTTATATTTGATAGTCATTTATAATAGATGACATTGTATTTTTGCCTTTTAAATCTAAACCCTAAGCGCCCTTAACCTTTCAATATGAAAAGAGTCTTTGTATTCAATCCGATACTTCCATTGCTACTGGTATTCATTTCCATTTTCATCAACTCCTGCGACAAGGAAACCTTAGACGACTCGAAGGAGATTGTTTCTTTTGTTATAAAAATGCCCAACGGTATGCCTTTTGAGAATGCAGTAGTGACCGTGAAAATTGATGGAAATAAAATAGATGTTACACTTCCGTATGGAACCAATCTTAATCAACTCATTCCGTTTATCAGCATAAAGGGAAAAAGTATTTCTCCCTCCAGTGAAATCCCCCAGGATTTTACAAAGCCTGTCATTTACACCGTAACCGCACAGGATGGGAGCATGGTTAAATACACTGTCACTATTCATGAAGATACCAGCCGTCCACCAATTGTTTACGTAGGAAGTGGCAATAAGAATTTTTACGCATTAAATGCATTAACCGGGTCACTTATCTGGAAATACACGGGCGGTGCTTCATTTGCCTATTCAAGTGCTACCTATGCCAATGAAACAGTTTATGTAGGCGGCATTGATAATTACGTTTATGCATTCGATGCAGGCACCGGTGCGATTAAATGGAAAAATCTAATTGCGACTACCGGTATCGAGTCTGATGCTGTATTTGTGAATGGAACTGTTTATGTTGGTACCAACGATGATTACCTGTATTCTCTGGATGCGAATACCGGGGAAATGAAATGGAGATTCCTAACGGGTGCCAATGTAAGTGCCAGTCCTACGGCGTTTAATGGTAATATCTATTTTGGAAGTTCAGATGGAAAGCTATATGCCGTAAATGCATCAACAGGTCAATTGGTATGGCAATACCAAACCGGCGCAATGATCAATCAATCGGGACCGGCACTTGTTAATGGTGTTGTTTATGTTGGTAGCAGGGACAGCTATTTGTACGCTATTGATGCCAATTCGGGCGCACTCGTTTGGAAATATTATACAAACGGAATCTCCCTTGAGCAATCAAGTCCAACAGTTTCCAATGGTATCGTTTACATTGGTGGATGGTACAACTTGTCCTTTAATATAAAAGGTAGCCTTTACGCTTTAGAAGCCAATACGGGTAAACTGGTATGGGAGAAGTTGCAAAATACTGGTATCAGTTCAAGTCCTTGTGTTGCTGAGGGCAAAGTATATATCACCTGCGACGACTTAAAAATCCATGCGTTGAATTCACTGACAGGTGCAGATGTGTGGGAGAAGCGTATCCTTGCGAATTCCGCAAGCCCGGCTGTTTCAAATGGAACTGTTTATGTGGGGGACGGAGGTAATCACTATTTCTACGCCTTTGATGCCCTTACCGGTGCAGAAAAATGGAAATTCAGTATGCCATCTGGTTTCATGACTTCTAGTCCACTGGTGGTAATGCCATCCGGACAGACGTATTATTCCGGCGATTCAGGATTGTTACAATGATAGAGTATTTCATTTATTTTAATTTTAGTGAAAAGCCATTTATGAATACTTGGGATTAATTCATTTAAAAAATGCTACTTCAGATAACAACATTAGAATCATTTGCCGTTTCCGACTTCTTCATCACTTGCTATTATAGCGATTCAAACTTTAAGTGGTTATCATCAACTCAAAGCTTAATATAAGTTAGTCAAAAATGTAAATTGCTTTCTATTAAAAATAATGACTTAATACGCCACCTTCAAACCAATATTAGGAGTATTATAATTCCCATTAGGCAGCCGTGGCCTGAAATCTTTGCTCCAGGCCTTGTCTCTGAAATTGAACCAAACAATATTGTCGGGCACGATTAGGTTGGAAGATATAGAAGTGTAAGATTTTTTATCACAGTCATTGTCCGGGTAAAGCCATTCCAACACAATAAAAATACCTTCTTTTGGAAGGAAGATTTTGTAAGCACTTAAATCTATGTAGTTAGATTTTTTTAATTCACTTGATTTAATAATCACATGCTCATCAAGGATATCAATTGAGGGCATAAATTTTATACTATCCATTTTTAGCACCCTTACCCTCATGCTGTTTTTGTATTTTCCCAATTCTTTTACTTTAAATGATACACCTTTTATCCATGCTTCCTTGTCTTTTTTGTTTGCTATATAAATGGCGATTTGATTACCCGGTATTAACTGAAATGAACCGTTATTGGAGTAATCATAAAATCCCAATGTTATTTCGTTTGTATAAGTTGAAAGATTTCTTAGAATTACTCCGTTTAATTGTTTGATGTTTTCACTAAGGATAATTGTATCTCCCGGTATTAAGTCTTGAATAGCAATTATCCTTGAATAATATGCTATGTTGCAAATTTTTAAAGAGTCGGTGAGGGATGCATTTGATAAAGTAAATTCTCCTGATTCATTTGTGATAGTACCGGCATACTTGTTTAGAAGTACAATATTGGTTAGTGGCAAAGGCTCTTTTTTTTCATTTACAATGACGGCTTTCACTGTAGCTTGCGCCAGTAATATTGAAGGAAATAATATCAGTATTGTTATCAAAAATCGCATATGATTCATTTTAGAACAGCTTCGCTTTTCAATTAAGCGAAGCTGTAGATACATTCATTAATACAGGCAGGCGACTGTAATGGTATTACAGGTTTCTTTATCTGCTATCCAGAAGATGTAGTGTACCCTGCAGATTTCCCTGTAAGCGCACCTTCCGTCGGCCCAGTCTGTTGTTTCCGTTGTTTGCCATCCCCAAAATTTTGCACTGGCTGTGGTAATTATTCCAGCACAAAGCATGCCTACTAACGAAATTGTCATCATCACTTTTTTCAATCTCACTTTCATAATAGTTGATTTTATTTATTAATAATTGTTCCTTCCAAATAAAACGTTTGATTGCCGTATTGACAATTACCAATCACCACTATACTGTTACTGATCAATCCGCTTGAGTTTTTAATGTTTACTTCATACATTACCATCATGCTGTCATTCGGTAGTATTTCTTTTGATGGATAGTCTACTATAATACAATTGCAGTTTGATTGAATCGATACCGGGCTGAAGATAGTTTTGCCTATATTTTTAATATAAAAAAATCCGGTTGGGTGCTCTGAGTTTTTCTTTTCACCGAAAAAGTATGTTGCAGGTTTCAATTCAATCTGTGTTTTAAGGGTGGGAGCTAATCCTGCCTGTTCCTTTATCCTTTTCATGAAATCATAGTCCGGCTTTTTAAGTTCTGTATAGCAGGATACAAAAGGAACCAATATAATCAACAGCTTTTTCACAAATCTATTATTGAAAATAAAAGATCACATGGCTAATCATTTACACGACCGTTAAAAATTTCCTTCAATTCCAAAATTATTTTCAAAATGTTGGCCGGGGATGGTTTACGCGGGATAAATGGTTTAAATCCAATAGGGCTTATTTATCCAGTACGTCTTGCGAAAAAGAATTCTCAGCTTTCAATTCGATGATATAAAAGTACAGCCCAATGCAGGTTAAGAGAATTAATAAATGTTAATAAATTTTAATCGTGAAATATTTAATCCAGCGAGTTGGCCTCATTTATTTGTGCAGTAACGCCTTGTCGTTTTCAAGCTTACCGCATCGTAAATTTTCCTTTCAATTCCGCCATCCTTGATCAACTTCATCACGCATTGCCTGGGCCTCAATCCTGCTACCGGGTAGAATGCTCCATACTGCACATTTATTAGAAAATATTAATTTTCCAATGATTTAACGGTG
>JANPIJ010000174.1:0-6244 GCA_031424955.1 Ferruginibacter sp.
TATTTTTTGGTGAATATATTTAACTGCTTCGTACCCCGTGGCGTAAACCAGTTTTTTCGCCTTTATCATGATGCCGTTTTCAGTAGTTAGGGTAACGCCTTTTGCATGATGTTCAATTTTTGTAACAGGTGTTCTGTCGAAAACGCTTACACCTTTTGATTTGACATGCTGCAATAATGCATGGGTAAATGTATAGGCATTCGTTTGGGCACCTGATGCCGATAAAATGGCTCCGGGGGCATCGAAATTAAATTCCTTTTTTACTGCAGCTTCGTCTAAAAAGGTTACCTTAAATCCCTGTGCTTTCCTGGTCGTATATTCTTCTTTTAAAAATGCCTGGTCTTTTTTATAAGCAGCGTAATATAAACTTTGACTAAATTCAAAATCGGAGAATTTTATTTTTGCGGCTATCGCTCCCAACTTGTCTATTGCGTCAGCACAAAGCTGGTACGATTGTACTGCATTTTTTAATCCAACCAAATCTTTTAGTTCACACAGGGGCGTGTCAATTTCGTATTGTAACAGGGAGGTACTGGAGCAGGTGCTTCCCAGGCCGATCGAGCGGCCATCTATTAACATGCAATCAATACCGGCATTCACCAGGTGATAAGCAACCAATGCGCCTGATATACCGCCCCCCATAATCACCACATCGGTGTTGGTTGATTTTTCAAGCTTTGGATAATCAAAGGGTAATCCATGTTTTGCTAACCAGAAGGGATAGCCGGAACTTAAATTCATGTTGTAAAATTTAGCAGTTTTTAGTAGTGCCATCTGGTGCATCCAGTATATTTTTTGAACAGCTAAATGCATCTGGCACCTTTATTTTTTTAAGATCATCATGGCGTTACCAATCGTTGGATAGCAACGGTAAACCTGCAATCATATCATCAAATCATTTGATTAGCATGATTACAGCTTATTGGAATTATTGGAACTTATATGGTCTATTATAGGTTGCCGGTTAATGGTAACTGTTAAAATGGTAAAACTGTGCCATTCATCTGCGGGCACTGTCTATCGCGATATTTAGATTATAGCCGGAGCAAACACCATAGGAATGCAGTTTTAGTTCTACAATTGTGGATTATTTTTCCCGCTTTTATTAAAGCTTCTTTTGAATCCAATAAGCTGGTTTTTTTTGAAACACAATACAGTATTGCATTTCAGGAAGCCCGGCTTACCTGGCTGGATATCTGGCAACATTTTAGTTCCTTTTTGTATGTAATAACAATCTTTAAAAAATTAAAATCATCAACTATGAATTCAGGTAAATTGTTAACAGGAGTATTAATCGGCGCTGCCGCAGGTGCAATTTTGGGAGTTTTATTTGCCCCGGATAAAGGGTCAGAAACAAGGGGTAAAATTTCTAAAAAAAGTTCCGATTTAAAAAATAATGTAAAAGATAAAATCAATGATTTGGTAGATGGTATTTCCAATCATTACGAAAATGTAAAATCCGAAGCGGAAGATGCATTTGCTGACGGAAAAGAAAAATACGGCAAAGCAAAAGCAGAAGTAAAAAACTCATTTTCATAAATTATTAATTCCGTTGCCTTTTAAATTAAATTAATGGAAAATCAGCCAAATACTTTTGGATCCGTACTAGAAAATGCAGGCGATTACCTGGAAACAAGGCTGGACTTATTAAAGCTTCAGGCTGTTAATAAATCATCCGATGTTACCTCATCGGTTGTTTCCAGGATGATTATCCTGCTGATGGTATCTTTTGCTGTTTTTATTTTGAATATGGGATTGGCTTTATGGGTAGGGGAATTGCTGGGAAAAGTGTATCTTGGTTTTTTTGTAATCGCTGGCTTTTATATGCTGGTAGGTTTGCTACTGCACCTTTTCCGGCGTACCTGGCTAAAAGAGCCTGTAAGCAGTTTGATCATTAAAAAAATGCTCAATTAAATCAATATGGAAATAAATAATTCAACAGATCTGAGGGCTGCTATACTTGAATTGGAAGATAGAAAACAAAGAGAGAAACAGCAACTGGTAGAAAATTTTCATGCATTTACAGAAAGCCTGTCGCCTATAAACCTGATTAAAAGCACTTTTAATAAAGTAAAGGAAACGCCCGGTATTTCCGGGAACGTGTTAAAAGCGGCGGTGGGTTTGGGTGTTGGAATTCTTTCAAAAAGATTACTGATTGGAAAATCCGGCGGTTTGGTAAAAAGAATGTTGGGGTCAGCCCTTGAAAT
Source organism: Ferruginibacter sp. (assembly GCA_031424955.1). Taxonomy (GTDB): domain Bacteria; phylum Bacteroidota; class Bacteroidia; order Chitinophagales; family Chitinophagaceae; genus Ferruginibacter. The sequence continues at coordinate 2,208 of JANPIJ010000174.1, forward strand.
GGGCGTAATGGGAGTGGTTGCAAAGAATACAGATACCCTGCAATCTAAAGCCGTTCGGATATTCAAAAATCTTTTCGGTTCTAAAAGCAAAGTTGGTAAAGGATGATAACCTGCCAGCGATTTAGTATATTTTGAGCAAATGCCCCTTTAAAAAAGGGGCATTTCTATTATCTTCGCCCTCATCATGTCAAAATTCCTCATTGTTGGTCTCGGAAATACCGGGAATGAATACGCTAACACACGCCATAATATTGGGTTTGATGTTGTAAATGCATTCATTCAAAAACATGGCGTTAGTTTCAGGGTAGACCGGCTGGCTTATGTAGCTGAAATAAAATGGAAAGGAAAACAACTGGTTTGCATCTGTCCTACCACTTTTATGAATTTAAGCGGGCGATCATTTAAATATTGGATGGATAAAGAAAAAATTCCCCTTGAAAATACCCTTACCATTGTTGACGACCTCGCTTTGCCACTTGAAAAACTGAGGCTGCGGCCGGGTGGCTCTGCGGCCGGGCATAATGGATTGAAGGATATTCAATTGTCGGTAGGAACAGATCAATACCCCAAACTCCGTTTTGGTGTAGGAAATAATTATCCCAAAGGCAGGCAGGTGGATTTTGTCCTGGGCAAATGGTTGCCTGCCGAGATGCCCCTTGTAAAATTAAAAATTCAAAAATGTATTGATGTGATAGAAAGTTTCGTTTCTATCGGAATAGAACAAACCATGAACGAAGTAAATAAGTTGTCGATAGAGCTCTAAAAACTGCCGGTATATTTACATAATTGTTTTTTTTATTCGATTTGTCTATATTCGTTCTTGTATTCGGAATAATAATACCAGTAAACCATGAAGATAATATGTGTTGGCCGCAATTATGTGGCACACGCCAAGGAACTTGGCAACGACTTACCAGACGAACCGGTTATATTTATGAAGCCGAAAAGTGCATTGTTGCAAAGCCATACACCTTTTTACTATCCTGAGTTTACCAATGAGTTGAATTATGAATGTGAATTGGTACTTCGGGTATCAAAAAATGGTAAATATATACAGGAGCGGCATGCCACCAATTACTACAATGGTATTACAACCGGCATTGATTTTACAGCGAGGGACATTCAGGATGATCTGAAAGCCAAAGGGTTGCCCTGGGAAAAAGCCAAGGCGTTCGACAATTCTGCGGCAGTAGGGAAATTTATCGATATAGTACCGGGTTTCAATAAAAAGAATATCAACTTTAGTTTTTATAAGAACAAGGAACTGGTGCAGGAAGCCAATTCCAGCCAAATGATCTTTAGTTTCGATTATATTATCTCTCATATTTCCAATTACTTTTCCCTAAACATCGGCGATCTGATCTTTACCGGCACACCTGCAGGTGTAGGAGAATGCGTGGTAGGGGATGAATTGGAAGCTTTTATTGAAAAAGAGATGCTACTGAAGATGGAAATAAAATAAGCCTCTTGTTCATTACTACTGCTGACAAACCTGTTTTGCTGCTTTATTTCATTAAATAGTATATATTTTGCAGCATTCAGAAAAATAGCTGCTAACCGGAAAAAATTATTTCCCAATTTTTTAAGGTCTTCGAATAACTTTCCAACGGATCGTAGTTGGGGGTATATTTATGTATTTTTGATGCATGTTGCATCACGATGTTTTATTAAGAGCTTATGAATTAATGTGTATTGCCTGCGAAATGGCAGTAACCTATGAATCTAACCGTCAAAATTGTAAATATGTACACGCCGTATCCCGCGGCCACGAAGCCATTCAACTGGCCACCGCCTTTCAATTATTGCCCTGCGACTATGTAAGCCCCTATTACCGGGACGAATCCATGTTGCTTGGGATGGGCTTTACACCTTACCAGTTGATGTTGCAATTGTTAGCCAAAGGAGATGATATTTTTACCGGCGGCAGGGAGTATTATGCTCACCCAAATTATAAAGGTGCGGATAAAGCAAATATTATTCACCAAAGCAGTGCAACCGGTATGCAGGCAATACCCACCACCGGTATAGCCCAGGGGATACAATACCTTGAAAAAATAAATTCTCCTTTACTGAAAAAGCATACCCTTCTAAATTCTCCCAATGCAGTATTGCCAGTGGTTATCTGCTCTTTTGGCGACGCTTCCATCACAGAGGGGGAAGTGGGTGAGGCATTTCAATTTGCTGCGCTGCACCAGTTACCCATTATCTACCTTGTGCAGGACAATAACTGGGGTATTAGCGTAACCTCTACCGAAGCCAGGAGCACCAATGCATACGAGTTTATCCGGGGATTTAAGGGCATTAAAAGTATCAGTATAGATGGCAGCGATTTTGAAGAAAGTTATCATGCAATGAAGCAGGTGGTGGACGAAGTAAGGATAAGCCGGTCACCATACCTCGTTCATGCAAAAGTGCCGTTGCTGGCGCATCATACGAGTGGTGTAAGAAAGGAATTTTACAGGTCTGAAGCAGATTTAATGAATCATTATAAAGATGATCCCGGTCCGAAGCTTCAGAAAAAATTAATGGATATCGGTATAACGGAAAACCATTTGCAGCAAATTGAAAAAGATGCTGCAGAATCAGTAGCCAGGCAATTTGCCAATGCCATTGAAGCGCCGGAACCGGATCCGCTGACTGTAAGCGATTTTGTTTTTGCCCCTACACCTGTAACTGAAGAAAGCGGGGAGCGAAGCCCGGCAGGAAAAGAAAAGGTACCGATGGTAGATGCTGCTTTATTTGCCATTCGTGAAATTATGGAAGAATTCCCCGAATCAGTTTTATATGGCCAGGATGTAGGGCGAAGGCTGGGAGGCGTTTTTCGGGAAGCGGCTACGCTGGCAGAACAGTTTGGAGATCACCGCGTTTTTAATACCGCTATACAGGAAGCTTATATCATTGGTTCCACGGTGGGCATGAGTGCGGTAGGTGTAAAGCCGATAGTAGAGGTTCAGTTTGCCGATTATCTTTTTCCGGGGATCAATCAACTGGTGACCGAAGTATCCAAAAGCTGTTATCTCAGTTGCGGTAAATTTCCGGTACAAACCGTTATCCGGGTGCCGATTGGTGCTTATGGTGGTGGTGGTCCATATCATAGCGCAAGCATAGAAAGTACGCTGCTTTCTATTAAAGGGATAAAGATTGTGTATCCCTCCAATGCCGCAGATATGAAAGGCTTATTAAAAGCAGCATTTCTGGATCCTAACCCTGTGGTGATGCTGGAGCACAAGGGGTTGTATTGGAGTAAAGTGCCAGGAACCGAAGACGCGAAAATGACTGAACCCTCAAGAGATTATATTATTCCGTTGGGGAAAGGGTTAAGTGTATTGCAAGCCAGTGAAAGTTCCGTTCAGAATGGCGAAAGCTGTTGTATTATCACCTATGGAATGGGCGTTTATTGGGCAAAAGCCGCCGCTAAAAACTTCCCCGGCATGGTTGAAATCATTGATCTGCGAACCTTGTTTCCTCTGGATGAAACCTTGATTTTCACTACTGTAAAAAAACATGGCAAATGTTTGATCGTAACGGAAGAGCAGCAAAACAACTCTTTCGCAGAAGCTTTATCTGGCCGGGTATCCAGGGCATGTTTCAAATATTTAGACTGTGCGGTAGAAGTAATCGGTGCTCTAAACCTGCCTTCCGTGCCGATGAACCTGGGGTTGGAGCAGGCCATGCTACCCAATGCCGGTAAAGTGTCAGGCAAATTAAATGATCTTTTAAACAATTAGGAACTCAGTTTTTATCAAAATCTCCTATATTTGCACCCCGAAATGTCTGGGGTAGATCAGCTGGTTAGAGCATCGGATTCATATCCGCTGCGACGGACGGCAGTTCAAGTCTGCTTAAAAAACTTGGAAAAATATTTGTCGGGGTAGCTCAGCTGGTTAGAGCATCGGATTCATATCCGCCGCGGCGGACGGCAGTTCAAGTCTGCTTTAAAAAACTTGGGAAAATATTTGTCGGGGTAGCTCAGCTGGTTAGAGCATCGGATTCATATCCGCCGCGGCGGACGGCAGTTCAAGTCTGCTTTAAAAAAC
>JANPIJ010000175.1:0-20271 GCA_031424955.1 Ferruginibacter sp.
CACACTATCAAACACCATGATCTGAAGTGAACCGTACCGGCAGCCGTAGTTTTCCAACTGGTCAAAGTCAAGTTTTACATTGATCCTGTCAAAATCGAAATAAGGGAACAAGCCGGTATTCACCACCATGGTGCGTAAGGATTTTCCAAAACGGAATACCCTGTCTGCATCAAGGCTGATGGAACTGCTGTAAGCACTTTTCCGGTGCTGAAAATAATGTGACTGGTTGAAGCCCGTACCACCATTTGCCAGGAACACAAATGAAGATGAATTCCATATCTGCTGCCCGTTATTAACAGGCGCTACCGACGTTCTCCAATAGTAAACAGTGCTATCTGTCAGCGTTATATTACCTGGCACAAACTCTATCAGGCCGCCAACCCCATTTGCACTGTATTGCTTTTTAAAAGGTGAATTAAATAATTCCGTTGTATCAATTTCCATCAGGTACTGACGCACTCCATTCAACGGGTTGGCAGTAGAAGCAATAAACTTATTGTTTTGCTGATTTACGATTGAAAAATTATAAGGAGATACCGGCCTGATTTCATCTTCAAAAATGAAAAATTCCTTTGTAAAGGTGTTATTGGTTTCAGATGACTCCGTTACTTTATTATCGGCATCCAGGGTAAAAATCAATTTATTCAACCCTTTATCCGTAGCTCCATTGATACGAATCACCAGGTCAAGCGAATCGGAATATCCAATACCGGGAACCACCTGGTTATAAACTACCTGCAATGAGTCATTGGGCAGCCTCCTGTTTACAGTAATCCGGATGCTGTCGCCTACCTGTTTGCCCAGGTTCAGCATTTTCACTTTTATATTAAAATTATCATCCGCCACTGTTACTATGGATGGACTTATTTTTATAAGTTGATCCTCTATAGCATAGTCCGGCAATGCGAAGGTGTTAATTTTTATAGCGGGGTCTCCGTTCAGGTTTAACTCTTCCAAATGAATACGGGTATAATAATCCAGTGACTGGGAATTGCCTCCCAGCGTTTGATTCACAAACTTCATTTGATTGCCAATGGTGTTACCATACATCGTTCGGGAAAATGCTTCAAACAATTTTATGTTGTAAAAATTTAAAAAAGGAGGTATCCCCAAATGGGTACTTGCCAGAAAGCCAATGCTGCCCCGCTGGTCGGCCAGCACGAATTTTTCTGACAGCGTACTGTTCCCGCTTAACCGGGCCAGATCAAAAGTGAAATTGTTGCCTGCACTGCAACCGCTTACATTAAAGAAAGGGTACTTTCCGGCATTGCTATAATTTTCCGGACTATTAAGGTTGAAGGCCAGCGTATTGGCAGAAGAATGGCCAAAGTATTGTATAAAACTGGTACCCTCATTAATCAACTGTTCAATACGTTCGCCGCTTGCCTGCACCACCGCAGCAGTAGACTCTTTTTGAAATACTTCAACTTTAGCGCCCAGTAAAGAATCTTTTGCAATTGCCCCGTAACTATTTAAATAGCTGGTAAACGACCTGTTCTCATCCGCATCCCTTCCACCTGCAGCATGAATAAAATTTTTCATCCACGCTTTATCCGCAACTGTTTGCGAGGTAGATACCTGTGCAGCTTCATACTGTTTTACTTTATCGAGGTACACCCTGATTTCTTTACCATTGATAACGGATAAACGGCCAATGGGCACTACCGGCACCACCTGTCCGGGTTCACTTGCCAGTAATATATCTGAGGCGGGCCATCCGAAGGTTTGCACCAAATCCAGCTTTTCAATACTGGGATTGCTTTCATTGGCCTTAAAATCAACAGAGGTAACTCCCCTGCCCACCAGGAAAACATATTTCAATGGCTGGCTGAATTGCTTATTGGCCGAAAGCACAAAATCCCGTATCGCGGCAGGGTGCTTTTTAATCCCAAACGCATACTGGTCCGTTAATTCATCAATGGAAATTATTTTGGCATTAAATCCACCACCCGTTGCACTTGCCCGATACGCCCGGTACTGGTCCACGTAATTATTGCCATTCCCGTCATTATATAAAACAGGGTTACTGATAATCAGGTAATTGCCCTGGTTAGCTACTACATTATAATTGATAAAGTTCCTGGGGGTAAATGTATTGACCGTGGCGATATTATTCAGTTCCCCGTTAACCAGCCAAAATTTCCGCACCGGGTCGGAAGACGGTGGCAAAGCAAATCTTACCTTGCCCGCTACAGCTATATCACCAGCATATCTTTTTCCATCATTGATGCTATACAATACAGGCGGTATGCCACCGGTATTGAAATTATCAATTTCAAGGTAATTGCCTGCTGCCGATGCTTTCAATTCAAAATAAAAATTCTTTTGATTATTAAAATTGAATTTGGCCGGGTAGGTAACAGCCACCGTACCCACTACAAAACGGTCGTTGGCATTGGAGGAATTATTTTTGATGCCGATCAACAGGTTATCCGGATTTTGTAAAGAACTCAGGGGAAGATTGTTCATCTGCTTTTTTACAATCGTAAAATAGTTCATCGCGGTATCCATTACCATGGTGTTATAAAAAAACACCTGGATATTCCTGGTAAATAAAGCATTGCCAAATGCAGAAACATACAATGAAACACTATTGGCCGGTCCGGCAGTATATACATTTAACCCGGTAAAAGTATGAAATAGCGATCCAACAGTACCCACATCGCCTGAGGTCCAGCCCTCTCCCAAATCGTAAGAGGATGAATAAACATACTCCCCCACTATATTGGCAAACCCGCGGTTGTATATTTGTTTATAAGGATTTTCAACCCGGCGCATAAAATAGGGATCGGGCGGAAGAACGTTTCCGTTCACGTTGTTTGCGGTATTATTGAAACGAAGATTTGCGGAGGTGGCATTCACCGTTAAAAAATAAGTAGCAGTGTCGGTATGCAAACTAAAACTATCACACAACTGCCCATCCGGAACCCGGTATAAAGGTTTGTCAGGAATACCATCATTCATTTTACCCAAAAATTCAATATAATCATTGGTCCCCATTGGTCCGGTTGCAACGGAAGTAAATAACCTTACCTGCTCCCCGTTTCTCCACAATTGAAATTGTTCTGCAGGAGTACCCCCCAGTCCAACAGTTGATAATGCAGCCTGGCTGATCCGGTACAAACCAGTTTTACCCACCTGGAATTTATAGTAGGTTTTGCTGTAATCGATCCAGCTATTATTATACTGTGCGGTGCCTGCGAACGTACACAGTATTAAAAAAGGGAGTAATAATTTTTTCATAACGCTATATGATTGTGCATTCATAATGGTAAAGCTTATTCTGTTTCTCTTTTCACTAAATTAAACCGAAGGGAAAATATATGGGTGTACAACGGATTGGATTGATTGGCCAGATTGGTAAACGCATAGTCAATCATTACATTCTTAATTTTAACACCTGCACCGAGACTGGGCTGGTAAATCCACACCTTCTTTTGATTTAGTGTATCCCCATCTGCCAATGCCTTTTGAAAATTGGTAATGCCTGCCCTTACAAAAAACACATCCTTAATAGCAGCTTCAAGGCCAAGACTTGGGTCTACGCTTACTGCCTTGCTGCTAATGACCGTATTGCGTTGGCCATCAAAAGTTAGATTCATATTGGCTTCTGCCAACAGCCGGAATGAACTGCTGAAATTAAAATCGTATCCTCCGCCAATTACAATACGGGGGGCTGTTAACTCAGTGGATTTTACGGGAATTTCGTTATTGGTGAGGTATAATACTTCTTTCTCTCTTTCGGTAAATTTAAAGGACCAGGCATTGAACGTGGTGGTTAAATCCCGGGCAACAATACCGGCATGCCAGTTGGTGCCATGCATTTGCAAACCTGCATCAATTCCAAAACCCCAGGCGCTGGCAAATTTGCCCACTTTGCGATGTATTATTTTAGCGTTTACGCCAAAACTGATTTTTTTCTCTTCTGTTTCCTTCAGGTTTTGGGCAAATGAAAATAAAAAGGCGTAATCCGCAGATGAAAAAGTTTGAATATTGTTGTAGTTAATACTGCCATCCGGTTCTACCAGGAATAGGGTATTGGGGATATCATCCACCGCAAAGCGAAGCAGCGATAAACCAATGGTTCTTTTATTTTCCTGGATAGGTAAAGCGATAGAGCCGTAATCATATTTTCCGATACCTGCAAAATACTCGGCGTGCATTAAATTGATATTTGGATGATCCTTTACACCGGTAAGCCCGGCAGGATTCCAGTAACCCGCAGTGGCATCGTTTACGGAGGCAACCTGGGCACTACCCATTGCAAGCCCCCTGGCACCGGCCCCGATATTAAGGAACTCATTCGAATACTTTCTAAACTGTGCATGGGAAATGGCAGGAATGATAGTGATAACGAGTAAAAAAACAGAAAGTTTACGGCGCATAAATTTGTTTTCCGGTTATGATTATTGCAGTTTCAGGATAAACTATAGGATAAAACGATGAATCCCTCAGTAAATTGTTCTTTTGGGAAAACTGGTAATGGCACAAATTTAATGAATATCGCATTGAAAAAGGGGCCTGTTTTTATTCGCTGGTAAGATGGGCTTATAACAAGACAGCCCAGGCAGGGAAAGGCTGCACCGCATTTAAAACTGCCTGCATTTCTTTTAGAAATCTGTTTAATTGATTCATCGTCATTTTTATCAGATTTTCTGCCCACATTTGCATAAGTTTTACAAAAAGGCAATAAAAAAAGTATGAAAAATTTGATTGAAGAATTGAAATGGAGGGGAATGGTGCAGGATATAATGCCCGGAACCGAAGAACAATTGAACAAAGAAATGACCACCGGCTATATTGGTTTTGACCCAACTGCCGACAGCCTGCATATTGGCAACCTCGTCCCCATCATCTTATTGATACATTTACAAAAATGCGGGCATAAGCCCATCGCCCTGGTAGGTGGCGCCACCGGAATGGTAGGCGACCCAAGCGGCAAAAGTGAAGAAAGAAATTTATTAAGTGAAGACATACTGAACTACAATGTGGCCAAAGTAAAAGCCCAGTTGGAAAAATTTTTGAATTTTGATGCCAGCATTCCCAATGCGGCTGAAATGGTGAACAACTACGACTGGTTTAAAAATATCAGCTTTTTAGATTTTATAAGAGATACCGGCAAACACATCACGGTAAACTACATGATGAGTAAGGATAGTGTGCGCAAAAGACTGGAAGGAGAAACCGGCATGAGCTTTACCGAATTTACCTACCAGTTGGTACAGGGTTACGATTTTTACTGGTTGCACAAAAACAAGCAATGCAGGTTGCAGATGGGGGGCAGCGATCAATGGGGCAATATTGTAACCGGCACCGAACTGATCCGCCGGAAAAGCGGGGGCGAAGCCTTTGCATTTACCTGTCCGCTGATTACCAAAGCAGATGGCGGAAAATTTGGCAAATCAGAAAAGGGAAATGTATGGCTGGATGCAGCTAAAACATCGCCATACCAGTTCTACCAGTTTTGGTTAAACGCTGCCGATGCGGATGCCATTCGGTATATCAAAATATTTACCTTTTTACCAAAAGCAGAAATTGATGAGCTGATCACCCAACATACCGGTAATGAACACCAGCGCCTGCTGCAAAAAAAACTGGCGGAAGAAATCACCTGTTTTATACATGGCCGTTCCGAATATGAATTTGCGGTAAAAGCCTCCGGCATTTTATTTAATAATGATACAGCGGAAATTCTACAGCAGTTGAATGAGGAACAATTATTACAGGTGATGGATGGTGTGCCGGCTGTAGATTTTTCCAAAACAGCTTTACAGGAAGGAGTAGATGTGGTAAGTTTTTTAGCCGAAACAAAAATTTTCCCGAGCAAGGGCGAAGCCCGGAAAATGGTGCAGGGTGGCGGCGTAAGCATTAATAAAGTAAAAGTAGAAAGCATCGACTATACCGTACCCGAGGCAGCATTGCTAAACGGCAAATATTTACTGGTACAAAAAGGGAAGAAAAATTATAACCTGGTGAAGGTATTGTAAAGCGCACCGGCTTAGCCGAAATGCAGATCCTTTTCCCCTGTTTACTAAATAGGGGTTGGGTTTAAAGCAACTTACCGGCAGGACACGGGGGAAATTTTTGAACGTTGCTCTGATAAGGGCGTAAATAAATTTGTTATGCGCTACGTAATTTTAATCTTCGATGCATTAAAAAATGATTATAGCTAAAAAGTCTTTATTTTAAATTATCTAATATAAATTATAGCTACGAATGAAAAAAAATCAAGTAATAAAAGGAAGTAATAAAATTTCTTTGGAAGGAATTCAGTTAAACGTCATATCGTTGGGGAAAAATTTTATTCTTATCACGTCAAATAATGGTGAGATATATCATTCTGCTGGTGCAATAACTACAACTCCCAATTCAATCAGTATTGGGTCAGGTTTTCTTGATTCCAAATATGTAGAAAAATTATTGAATGGCCATTATGGAGTTAATCAATGGGAATTAGTTGAATCAAGGAAACAAAGTGAATCAAAGTTGGGCAATATGACAACAGATATGAAAGAAGTTAATGTGCCAAAAATAATATTGATTAATGGTTGGAAAGAACTTGTTATAGGTGAAAATAAACTTCTCAATTTGTTTCCTTTGAACGGCAACATGATTTTAGTAAAGCATCTTGGGCAAGACTTCCTAGCAACATCTGTCGAAGTAAAGAGAAATTATTTTTTGCTTCGCGGGGATTATCCAAGTACTGAATTAATTAAAAAGTGTATTGACAAATTCAAAGGCAGTTCCTACTGGGATGTAGATTTAAGCGAGGGGATTACCAAAATGGAAAGTTTGCTATGGCATAATCGACAAATAATATGATGAAAAACGCAGCGCATAACATCACTCATTATGACCTCAATCAATCTTCAACCTCTCCTGAACAAACCATAACTTGCTGAACTATGGAAATATGCCCAATTTGTAAAATTAGAGACGCTGATAAAAAAATGTACATCTTATTCCCTGGTTTCTAATCAAGAAATGTGTTACCCAGGGCGGTTCTGGTGATAGAAACATGGTGTTGTCTTTTACCATTGATGTATCAAGCTTTACAAAAATGCATACCGGCAGAGGAATACTACCTGAGAATATTCAAGAATTCAGTGAGTATGATGATTTGCAAAAAGAAATTGAAGATCCTTATAGTAGAGATTACCTAATTTGTACTGTATGTGAAGACAAACTTTCTAGGCTTGAGGCAATTTTTGCATCACAATTAAATGACAAAAAATTAAGTGCCGCAATACAGGCAAAATCCAAAACATTACAAAATCACACAGTCTTAGTTGATCCTAGATATAATTCATCTTTGTACCAATTGTTAATCCAATCTATATTTTATAGATGTTCAAAGGGACGTTTTAATGGTTTTAGGCTTAATCTGAAAGTCGAAAATAAGATTGAACAAAATTTGAGAACTGCTTTTTTGATTAAAAACTTCAAAAAATTAAAAGCAAATGCTGAAATAGATATTCACTATAAATTCCCAATAATAACTTGTTCCTTTTTCGTTCCAGAAGGTGATGATCCAACAAAAAAGTTTATCGCTACAAATCAATCGAGATTTCCATACTTCATAATGGCAGGTAAATGGACATTTCAATTATTTGAAAATGAAAAACATATAAAAAGCTCCGTTGAATGGCTTTATGGTTTGCGTGACAAATTACACACTTTAGAAACCTATAGTATAATTAAAGACAAAGCGAATGTCATAATATTAGACCCCGAAACTTCAGAAGCAATATTTCAAAATCATATCCACTACTTTACTGATAAAAGGATAGCGGGAGTTAATAAAAACATTAAAAGTATGTTTCTTCACTTCTTTAAACAAAAGCCAAATGAAAATACCACCGGATATATTTTTCAACAATACATTACTCACTTAAATCAAGATAAACCTGAGTTGCAGTCAATGGCCGAGGCCTTTAATGATTATGTGAAGCTGTGGTAAGTTAAGTTTTCAGTTTTATTCAGTAATTAACATAGAAGAAAATAATTTTAAATTTAAAAGTAGGGCGAACGTACAACAAAAAGTCATGCAAAAAAAACCCATCAATCAAATTAGAAATTCGCTAAATTCATGTTATGAAATGGGAAGATTACATAATATCAGATAAGGAAATCCTACTTGGCAAGCCTACTATTAAAGGAACAAGAATAGCTGTTGAGCATATAGTTGGTTTACTTGCACAAGGATGGAGTGAAGCCCAGGTTTTAGAAAATCATCCGCGACTTACAAAAGAATCTTTGCAAGCGGTATTCTTATACATACAAGAGTGCCTTCAGGATGGCCTTCTTTTTTCTCCTGTTAAGAAGTCTGCATAATTACTTCACGACACTGCTTGTCAAAAACATATGAAATCCAAAAGCCTCTTTTTGTGCTGCATGTGGACATAAAAGAAGGGAAGTGTATTAGATAGAAATAACACCCGTATTCCCGCACTCATACCTTCTTTATTTTTGTTGGCCGCACATAATATATTTCCTGCCCGCCCAGTTGGGATTTGGGATAGCCGTTGCTCTCTTTTAATTCGCCGCTAAATACTATGCTTAGTCCGGGGATTTTTAAATCACTTGGAATGTCGCCACAAATAATGCAGGTTCGCAACCCATCAATGGTGCCAGGGATGGGAGCATTGATCACCCATTTTTCCAACTCATTATTATAACCAAGCCGGCCGGTTAAATCGTTTGCGGTCGTTACCGTTCTCCTGTTAGTATCGCAAATATCTCCTTCCCTTGCATGGCTGTCTTTTATGCATCCGGTTTCAAACATCATAACAAGGGCCATTATGGAAATTAAAAAGAAGGGGGAAAATTTCATATTATCATTTTGCTGTAGACAACCGTTTGGATAGAAGGGTTGCAAAATGAAATGAAAAAATAAATTAAATGGACGATGCAGGAACAGGCCGCGGCCTGTTTCTAAGGGGTTGCAGGCATCAATAAAATTGGCTGGCCATTAAAATATGGAGAAAAACATTCCCTTACACTGCATTCATCTCCACTTCAAATTCCCGCTTCAATTCATTGATTACCTGGCGCAGATTGGTTGAAACGATTTGCATCAGGTCTGAAAGCGAATCATGGCCGGTGCCGGCCTTGCCAATCTTTTCAATTTCGCGGATGGGCTCTCTTAAAGATACAATGCCCATATTGTCGATGCTTGGTTTTATTTTATGTGCAATGGCCGCCATTTCCTTAAAATTACTGTAGTGATAGCTGGATTCCATTTCTGCCACCTGCACGGGCGTTTGTGCCATAAACATGTTGACCATTTTTTGCACAAAAAATTCATTCCCCCTGCTGATAGACCGGATGGACGACAGGTCATATAATTTCACATTCGTTTTATCCTTACCGGATAGGTTGATGCCGGTATCCCGCTGGCTTTCTTCCAGCCAGAAAGAAACTATTTTAAGCAGGTCTTCTTCTTTAAATGGTTTGGAAAGATAGGCGTTCATCCCTCCCTCCATACATTTTTCATTATCCCCTTTGATGGCATTGGCGGTTAGGGCAATAATGGGCAACCGCAGGCTGATCTCCTCCCTGATAATTTTAGTGGCTTCCATTCCACCCATCACGGGCATTTGAATATCCATCAATACCAGGTCTGTTTCGTATTCCTTTAGCAGTTCAATCGCCTCCCTGCCATTTACCGCTTCCTGTGTAACGGCGCCATAATTGTGCAGGATTGTTTTCGCCACCAAACGGTTCATATTATTATCATCTACCACCAATATTTTTTTATTGGCGAGCATTTCTTTATTAATTGAAAATGTTTCTTTGGAAGGAATATCATCCATGGTTCCCTTCATAAATTCCACTTTAAATGCCACCATGGTTCCTTCGCCTTTTTTACTCTTTACAATTATTTCCCCCCCCATCAGTTCTACCAGGTCTTTGCAAATACTCATCCCTAAACCCGTACCACCATACTGCCTTGTTACAGAAACGTCTTCCTGCGAAAATTTTTCAAACAAATTATTTACAAACTGTACGTCCATACCAATACCGGTATCTTTTACCTCTACCATCACCAATTGCCTTACGGGTGTATCATTTAATACTTTGCAGGATATATCAACCTTCCCGGTTTCGGTGAATTTGATAGCGTTACTGATCAAATTCAGCAATACCTGGTTGAGACGGTAAGGATCACCCATCAGTACCGGAGAGATGGCTGCATCGCAATTTGAAATGGTGATGCTCAACCCCTTTTCTTCTGCCTTGTGCATCATCACCTGCTTGGCCCGGTTTACAATTTCTTTTGGTTCAAAGCCGATACATTCCAGGTTAAGCTTACCCGCTTCTATTTTTGAAAGATCCAGTATATCATTGATAATTACCAGCAAATTTTCCGATGCGGAGTTGATGGTATCCAGGTAAAAAAGTTGCTTGCTATCCAGTTTTGTTTTGGTTAACTGGTTGGTCATACCAAGGATGGCATTCATCGGCGTGCGGATTTCGTGGCTCATATTGGCAAGGAATACTTCCTTACTCCGTGTGGATTCTTCAGCCTGTTCCCTTGCTTCTATCAGGTCTATCTCTAGTTGCTTCTGGTCGGTAATATCCAGGTGAATACCAATAGAGCCTACCAGGTCGCCGGAATCATTGTAACGGGGCGCCCCGCTGATCAGCCACCATCTTAACTGTCCCCTTTTATTTTTTACCGCAATTTCATAGGCATCCAGTGAGCCTCTTTTGCGGGCTTCATTTTTACTTTCTATCAGTTCTATATTTTCTTCTTTTACATAAATATGCGATGCTTTTTTGCCAATGAGTTCGTCGTAGTCGTAGCCACTCATATCACAAAAACTCTGGTTGGTGAAAACCACGTTCTCCTCTGTATCCACTTCCAGCAAACCAAGGTTCATATTGGCAATAATACTCCGGTATTTCTGCTCTTCTCTTTGCAATAATTCTTCCGCCTGTTTACGTTCGGTGATATCGGTATGGGTACCAATGATCTTTAATGGCTTGCCATCTTTGGTTGATTCAATCACCACTCCCCTGTCCATTACCCAGCGGATGGAGCCATCTTTATGCAGGATCCGGTATTCCAAAATATGATGATCAATCTGGCCATGCCGGTACTTCGCATCATTTTGCTCCAGTATGAGTTTGTCATCATCATAGGTTCTGTCCCACCACAAATTCGCATTATCGGTAAACTCATCAAATCCATACCCCAACAGGTGGCTTTTGGTCATGGAAAAATAGGTTTTGCCGTTGCTAAAATCATGCTCCCATACATTGTCGCCAATTTTTTCAAAGGCTCTTCTAAAGCGTGATTCATATTCACTCAATTTAACCTGGTCTTCCTTTTCCTTGGTGATATCTTCCTGCAAAGCAAAGAACCCTGTTAACTCACCATTCCCATTGCGGATTGCCTGTCCCTGTATCCTCAGCCAGTACTGTCCGCCGTTTTTGCTATAATTTAATATTTCACAATTAAACGGGTCGCCTTCCAAAATTTGCTTTCTTAAATAAGTAATGGTATCGGGGTTGGTATCGGGGCCCTGTAATATGCCCGGCTTTTTACCTTTCACTTCTTCCAGGGTATACCCTGTAATTTTTACAAAGCTTTTATTTACCCATGTTATAAGCCCCTGTGCATCCGCAATGATTACGGCATTGATATTATCCTCGGCAATAAGCGATAGCACCCTTAACTGTTCCTCCTTTTCCTTTTCCTTGGTAATATCATCCATCATGGCAAAATACTGGCTCACATTTCCGGCATTATCTAAAATGGATTGCCCTTTTAACCTCCCCCAAAACCAGCTCCCATCCTTACGATACATAATCGCTTCTATGTTAAACCCTTTGCCTGCATAAAATGCATCCAGCATTGTTTTAACCGCATTCATATCGGTTAAGGGACCGGCGCAAAGCTCAATCGCTTTTTTACCAATTGCCTCCGCAGCTGTATATCCGGTAAGTTTAGTAAAGCCTTCATTGATCCAGTTAATAACGCCAAATGCATCGCTAAAGCCTACTCCATTGTCATTGGCACTGGCTACCAGCGACAACCTTTTCAGTTCGTTTTCTGTTTCCTTTTCAGCAGTACCATCAATGTATTTCCATAGATGCCCCTTATATTCATTCTCAACATAAATGGGTACATAGTCCCGTATCAATATTCTGCCATCTTTCATTTGCAGTTCATCCCCCTCAGCCAGTTCCCTGTTTTTCAGTAGTTCATCGATCCGGGTGGTAAAACTATCGGGATGCTTAAACAAATGTTTGAATTGCCGGGCAGCACCCGCACAATTTTGCCCCTGCAAAGATTCAGGCAAATCCGGAATTAAAAACATATCGCAGAATAACTGGTTGGTTAAAACAATATTCCTGTTTTCATCTTCCAGCAAAATGCCATTGTGCAAATTGGAAATCAATTGTGATAAGCGATTGGCTGCGGCAGATAAATGATATTGGGAAACTTTTAGTTCCCGTTCCATTATTTTGCGTTTGGAAATCTGCTCATTCAGGTATGCAAATGTATCGAGCAGGTTATCGCCGTTAACATCGGTTGAAACAATATTCCCGTCCGTGACTTCCACATTATTAATTGCTTCCTTCAGGTTTATTATTCCCTGTCTTTTTATTTCTATTTCTTTTTTTAACTGATCATTTACCGCCTCGTATTCCTGTTCACTTATCTGAAATGCATGCAATGAAAGCGCATGGTCTTTTTCGTATGCGTTGTATGAATTATTAACTGCATTAATAAAATTCATCAACTGCTCCTGTTGCAAATAATCGTTGCCCAGGTATTTCTTCATTTGTTTTTCCAGCAGCTTATTCAGATTCATACAGGTAATTTAAATTTCGTCAAATGTGGTGATGGTCATTGTTTGGTTGTGCAGTTCACATTTGTTACTGGTTGAAAACGGGGATATTTCTCCATAAGAATAAAACCCCGTTAGCAGCGTGTTTTCTCCAAATACTTCCCGCACGGCCTCTACCTCCTCTTCCGTTCGGGTATCCAGTATTATTTTCCTCCCTACACAACTGATCAGTATGGCAAGCTTTGGATTGGGCACCAGTTTCGACAGCATCGTTTGACGGGCGGCATTACTGGCTGCATCAATTAACTTATCAAAATTCGCTTTCATAAATCTTACTTTTGCCCCTTCCGGAACATCGCCGGCGAATACCATACTTTTTGAGTCATTGTCGATGGAAAGGATGGTTCGTACCACCGGTTCGCTGTTGGCGGAAAGTTTTACAGAAAGCGGAAACAACAACGCAGAACCTGGTAATTCATCCGCATAGCTGCCGAGGTATTTTTTATATACTCCCAGTGCATTTTCATGATTGATCTCAAATAACTGGTTGGCTTTGGAACGGGTAACTATCCGTTCGGGCCCAAACATTTCCCAACCTCCCAGTGAACCATGCGCAACCTTTAAATGGTGGCTGTAAAAGCCGATGGCTACAATATTTCCTGATACCGGTTCCTCATTTAAGCCCACCAGCGTAGAATGAAAAGACGTACCATCCCCCGCAAGACCGCCTGTAACAGGCACTTTGTACCGGACATGTTCGTTGATTCCATTTACCAGCTCGCTGCCATTCACTTTGCCCCCATCAGACAAAATCATGATATAACAAAGTTCCGCGGTGATATCGAGTTGCTGTATTAAAGCGAGGCCTGCGTCAAAACTATTATTATGGAAATCATCAATTTTTACAACAGCGGTTTTAATGCGGGTATTAATAAATTCGATGGCCGTAACAGCCACTGAATGTTCCATTACCTTATCATCAAATATTTCGCCGGAGGTAGAGCAAAGAACGATATCAGCAACGGGATACTGCCCGTGAAGCTGCTGATAAATTTTATCAGTATGAAGTATCTCTTTAGCGCCAAATCCGAGCACCAGTTGTACCTGGCCTGCATTTAACAGGTCGCTTTTTTCGCTGGCATTCAACCGGCCGTTGGTGTAAGAACTAATTAAAACTTTCATTTGTTTTATTTATGATAGACAATAAAAGTTATTAAAAAACGGCCCACCGGGTTGCAGGATTCGTTTTTATTCCATGTGCTCATTATTCTTTTACCATTCATTGATACCGGTTATTTTTCAACCGGAAATTCTTTTCTCAATTCATTCACCGCATTGTTAATCGTCGTTTTAATGGTACTAAGGGAGTGAGACAACGCTGCATCATTTATTTCCCCGCCTGCAGCTTTCACCATTGCAGCTATATGTTCCTTTAAGGTTACAATCCCCATGTTATCCAGTACCGGTTTCATTTTACCGGCAAGGGAACCCAGCGCACCGTAATTGCCCTGGCGATAGCTTTCTTCCATTTCAGTTGCCTGTACCGGGGCCTGTGTTATAAACGTATGTACCATCCTTTCAACAAAGTCTTTATTACCCCGGCTAAGCATTTGAATACCGGACAAATCATATAACTGCCCGAAGGGTGATGCGGAAACTGAATCAATACCTGTGCCTGCGATCTGATGCTGATTCAGCCAAAACGCCACCATGTTCAACAAGTCCTTTTCATTGAAAGGCTTTGACAGGTAAGCATTCATACCGGCTTCAATGCATTTATCATTGTCTCCTTTAATGGCATTGGCCGTAAGCGCTATTACCGGCAATGACTGACTGATTTTCTCCCTGATGATGCCGGTAGCCACCATGCCATCCATTACCGGCATTTGAATATCCATCAATACCAGGTCGATATCTTTTTCTGCCAGGATATCGACTGCTTCCTGCCCGTTTACTACTTCCGAAATTACAGCGCCGTAGTTCTTCAAAATAGTAGAGGCAACCAGGCGGTTCATCCGGTTATCATCTACTACCAGTATTTTTTTACCGGAAAGCATATTGGCATCAAAAGCAAAGCTTTGCTTAACCGGCAAATCGCCGGTGGTACCTTTTTCAAATTCAATTACAAATGAAATGGTGGTACCAATTCCTTTTTTACTTTCCACTATTATTTCGCCACCCATTAGCTCAACCAGGTCTTTACTAATGCTCATACCCAGCCCGGTACCGCCATACTGCCTTGTAATGGATGTATCTTCCTGCGAAAATTTTTCAAACAGGTTTTTTATAAAATGCTCATCCATGCCGATGCCGGTATCGTGAACGGATACCTGTATTGTTTGAAAATGTATGCTATCCTCTAACACCGCAACCGAAATATCCACCGAACCTTTTTCGGTAAATTTGATGGCATTGTTCACCAGGTTGAGTAATACCTGGTTCAGCCGAAACGGGTCGCCCATGAGTACCGGCGAAATAGCATTATCTATATTACCCATATTGATGGCCAGCCCTTTTTCTTCTGCTTTATGACTCAATACCCGAATGGCACGACTTACCATTTCGGCTGGTTCAAATCCTATTTTCTCCAATTGCAGTTTACCCGCCTCAATCTTTGAAAGATCCAAAATATCATTGATGATAAACAACAGGTTTTCCGATGCGGAGATAATGGTATCTAAATAAAACTGTTGTTTGTTATCGAGATTTGTTTTGGCCAGTTGATTCGACATCCCGACAATCGCGTTCATCGGTGTCCTTATTTCATGACTCATATTGGCGAGAAAAAGTTCTTTGCTACGCGTAGACCCTTCCGCCTGCACCCTTGCTTCTATCAAATCTGTTTCAAGCTTTTTCTGCATGGTAATATCCAGGTGAATTCCAATGGAACCTACCAGTTTACCCGAATCATCAAAACGGGGTGCACCGCTTATCAGCCACCATCTTAACTGGCCCCTTTTGTTTTTTAAGCAAATTTCATAGGCATCGGATATACCTGCTTTTCTTTCCAGGTTTTTGGTATCCATCATGGCCTTATTTTCGCCGAATATAAAAATTTCGCTGGGTACTTTACCCACCAGTTCTTCGTAATCATAGCCGCTCATCTCGCAAAAACTATGGTTGGCAAAAAGTATCTTTTCCCGTATATCCACTTCCAGCAAGCCAAGATTCATATTGGCAATGATGCTCCTGTATTTTTCTTCCTTGGTTCTTAGCTGATCTTCCGTGTGTTTCCTTTCCGTAATATCAAGCATAAAGCCCGTAAATACTTTTGATCCGTTTTCTGAGTAATACGAAAAAGAAGAAGTAACGGAATGCCAGATCAGCCCTCTGCCGGGGACAACCAGCCTTGCCTCACAATAGAATGGCTCAAGCGTTTCACACGACAGCTTGTTTTTGGATTCAATCATTGCCATATCATCAGGATGGATATAGTCGTGATAATGAAAAAATTCATCGGGACTAATCCCAAATAATTTGGTGATGCCCGGACTGACATACCTCAATCCTGCGGTACCATCCGTTCTGAATTCATATTCATAAATAACACCGGGGATATTATCTGATAAACTTTTAAACTGCTTTAGCCGTTGCTCCAGTGCCAGTTCGGTAAATTTTATCTGTGAAATATCGGTATGCGTTCCAATTACCCGGTATGGCTTATTTGCTGCATCCCGCTCAATCACCATGCCCCGGTCTAATACCCATTTATACGTTCCGTTTTTACAAAGCATCCGTTGCTCGCTTTGGTAAAATGGCATTGCTCCTGAAAAGTGTATCTGCAATTCGTGATGCACACTTTCCCTGTCATCCGGGTGTACCAGTCTTTCCCATTCGCTTAAATCATCACCAATTTCTTCCTCCGAAAACCCAAGCATCTCCTTCCATCTTTTTGAATAAAACACTTTATTGGTCTGTATATTCCAATCCCATACGCCATCTCCGGAACCCTCCAGTGCAAATCTCCATCTTTGCTCACTTTCCTCCAATGCCGCTTTATTTTCTTTGATAGAAGTAATATTGGTATGGGTGCCAATCAGCTTTAATGGCAATCCTTCGGATGATTTTTCAATGACCACTCCCCTGTCCAATACCCATTTTACCGATCCGTCTTTGTGTATCATCCGGTATTCCAGGGAATAAGAATCGATGGCTCCGCTCCTGCATTTACGATCATTTTCTTCCAATAAAAAACGGTCATCCGGGTGAACACTTTTCCACCACAAGGCATTATTATCAGAAAATTCGCTTACACTGATTCCTAGAAATTCATTGTTAATTTTGGAGAATAAAGTAACACCGGTTCTGAAATCATACTCCCACACATTGTCGCCGATTTTTTCCAGGGCAAGGCGAAAGTGATTGTTAAAGGCAGCCAGTTTTTCTTCGGCTTCTTTTCTGGCCGCAATTTTGGCTCTTAAATCCAATAAGGACTGAACCTGTTTTGCCAATACTTTCAGGGCAAATGTTTGCTGCTCTGTTAAGTTGCGTGGCTTTTGGTCAATAACACAGAGTGTACCCAGCAAAAAGCCACTTTCCGATGAAATAGGCACCCCTGCATAAAACCGGATAAATGGTTCGCCGGTAACCAGCAAATTATCTTTAAAGCGGTCGTCTTCCAATGCATCCTGTACCACCATGATACCCGCTTGTTGAATAGCATGGGCACAAAAGGAAATGTCTCTCGATGTTTCCTGCAACAACAAACCCTGTTTTGATTTAAACCATTGCCGGTTTTCATCCACCAGGGTTATTAATGAGATAGGAGTTTCACAAATTTGCGATGCCAGCCGGCTAATGTCATCAAAGTCCTGTTCTGAAGCAGTATCCAAAATATTCAGCTCCTTGAGCACCGACAGTCGCGATGCTTCCTCAGGGGAAACCGGGCTTGCTTTCATAAAAGAATAAATAAAAATGTAGTTGCTAAAAAATCGGTTTACTCAATATACATTTTGAATGTATGAATATCTATTTTTGTTTAGCATTAAATAACTATTTCTTTTTGCTGTAACATTTTATAAATGGTTGATTTGCCAATATCCAGTTTATTAGCCACCGCAATCACATCGTCGTCATATTTTTTTAGAAAATATTTTATAATGTCACAGGTATATTGCCGCAATGTTTTTTCCTGGTTGATAAATGACTCTTCGCCTTTTGCCGAGGTATAGGAAATATCTTCTGCTATAATCTCCTGCCCGTTACTCATCACAACGGCCAGGTCAATCATTGCCTTTAGCTCACGCACATTACCCGGATAATTATACCGCATCAGCTTTTCTTTGGCATCGCCCGAAATGGATATGGCACCCAGTTTATTATCTTTTGCAAACTCGTCGGCAAAATGTTTTGCCAATACCAGGATATCGTTTCCCCTTTCTCTTAAAGGTGGCAGTTCTATTGGCAAGCCGATAATGCGATAATACAAATCTTCCCTGAAGTTTCCTTTACTTACCTCTTCCGCCAGGTTTTTATGGGTGGCAATAATTAACCGGACTTCCAGTTTCACCTTTTCATTTCCCCCAACCCGTATAATCTCTCTTTCCTGCAGCACCCTCAGTATTTTACTTTGCAAACTCAAATCAAGCTCCGCTATTTCATCCAGGAAAATGGTACCGCCATTCGCTTCTTCAAACTTACCCGCTTTTCTTGCCACAGCCCCTGTAAACGCCCCTTTTTCATGACCAAATAATTCGCTTTCAATCAGTTCTTTTGGGATGGCAGCCATATTTACCGCTACAAAGGGTTTGCGTTTTCTATCCCCGCTGTAGTGAATGGCTTTGGCCACTACTTCTTTACCGGTGCCGGTTTCGCCGGTGATAGAAACATTGATATTGGTCTTGGTGGCTTTCTCCATCAACAAAAATATTTTGTTCAAAGCCGGGCTCTGCCCTTTGATACTTTTATCAAATGAAAATTTTTGTCCGAGTTCTTCTCTTAAATTGGCTACTTCATTCTTTAGCTTGCCTGTTTCCCTCACTTTAATAACAGAATTCCATAAAATATCCTTGGTGTTCTCATCTTTAACCAGGTAATCATTCACCCCCATCTTTAACAACTTTACCGCCACGGCAATTTCCTCCTGCCCGCTGATCACAATTACCGGCACCTGGTCGTTTACTTCCTTTATTTTTTGGAATAACAGATCACCGGTATAGTCTGGTAAAGAAAAATCGATGGTAATTAAGTCCGGGTGTTTGTGCATATTGGCCAAACATTCCTTTCCTGTGGTAAAGCGGGTTATCAAATAATCCGGGTTGAGGGAAAGGTGGTATTCAAGAATTTCACCATACCAGGGGTCGTCTTCAACAATGAATATTCTGTAGGATTCCATAGTTATATTGGCGACTGGACATTATTTGGTTCCAGTCTTTGTTTTAATACAACGGCATTCCAGAAATAAAATTGTTCCCAATTTAGGATAAGGCTCTATATTTTAGAAAAGAAATAAAGGCTTTGGGAATCGGTGAGTCATTACCGATAAAACGGGCGTTTGGAGGATTATTTTAGGGAAGAAAAAATTGGAAATTTTACAGCAAAAATGGTTCTTTAACTACATATATTTGAATGATTCAATCTTAGGATTACCAGGTTGCTTTTTGAGATTGCATACCAGGGCAGGTTAATTTTGTGCAGTAGGAACACGCCGCGGCGTGTTCCTACAAGGCGATAGACTTTAACTTGTTGAATCAGTCCGAAACGGCATACATAAAAACCTACCAATGCAGGAATGAATACTGGTGTTACACACCATAACATTGCACATTTTAACGCCGTAGAAAGCAGAATGGGTGGCATTCACTTTACCTGAAATAACTATTGGGTGAAATAAATTTTATACCGGTTGGTTGATGTAAATATTGATCCCATCCCGTTACAATTATCTTAAACGCCGTTCATTCATTTTTGTTCCACCTGTTGATCAGCGGCCATTAATTCATTCAATTGTATTTTTACAGCCGGCCATCCGGAAATGATATTATCTGCCAATGCTCCCAGCTCGGGGTGAAAACTACCATCGGCAAATGACTGGTCAAGTGTTCTGCTCCAGCCCTCTACCTGGGGCATGCCGGCAATAGCGGCTAAAGAAACCAGTGAATGAGCATTCTTTCTTACACCTGCTGCATCCCTTCCCTCCCAGGCCGTTTTAAGCCCGTTTATTCTAGTGTCTACATCGGCCACTGTTCCTGCCAGCAACATTTGTTCAAAAGATTTATCGCCGCCGGTGATTGAATAAAAATAGGTAAGGTCAATTATAATCGGGGTATTGCTCATGGCTTTACTTTTTCTGTGAAAGGAATATTATTTTATGCAGTTAATTTAAGTTCGTTATGTGCGTTGAAGGTGGGTGTAATGAGTTTGCACTCATCGAGTGATAAGTAATGTCAAACGTGCCGTTTGCGGGGTGAGCCTTTGGATCGCCGCTTACCGGATCAGTTAACGACATGGAGGCAAGCGGGTTGCTTTG
>JANPIJ010000176.1:0-7589 GCA_031424955.1 Ferruginibacter sp.
CTGCAAAACATGGCTTGCAGAATGAGGTGGAAGAAGCCTTATTCGCATCTTATTACACCGGGGGAAAGGACATCGGTGATTTCGAAACATTGATAAATATTGGTGTTTCTGTTGGGCTAGATGAACGCGAAATAAAAGCCATGTATGAAACAGATGAGTATGTTGAAGCGGTGCGTTTAGACCAGTACGAAGCCCAAAGGGTAGGAGTGCAAGGCGTTCCGTTCTTTGTATTCAATAATAAATATGCCGTATCCGGCGCACAACCCAGTCCTGTTTTTAAACAGGTGCTGGATAAAATTTGGGACGAAGAAAAACCGCAGCCCGTTGAGGAACCGGGTGGTTTTTGCACTGCAGACGGAGTTTGCACTTAAACATGGATTGGCAAGTGAATGGTAGTTGGAACTAATAATTCAGCATTGACAACATTGCCCAGCCAATAGCTATCGGATCACCATTGACCATTCACGGATCACGTACAATTAAACTAAACAAAATATGAAAGTATTAATCGTTCTTACATCGCACAGCGAGCTCGGCAACACCGGGCACAAAACAGGTTTTTGGATAGAAGAGTTTGCGGCTCCATATTATACCTTGCTGGAAGCAGGTGCATCTGTAACATTGGCCTCTCCAAAAGGAGGCCAGCCGCCAATAGATCCAAAAAGTGATGAACCAGCCAGTCAAACGCCTGCTACCATTCGTTTTAAAGCCGATGCCGCATTGCAGCAGTTACTGGCTAATACTAAAAAGTTATCGGATGTATCAGCGGATGATTTTGATGGTGTGTTTTATCCCGGTGGCCACGGTCCAATGTGGGACCTTACAAATGATGAGGATTCAATTAAGCTGATAACTGCATTTGTGAAAGGTGAAAAACCGGTAGTGGCTGTTTGCCATGCACCGGCCGTTTTGCTAAATGTAACAGATGAACATGGAGATCCATTGGTAAAAGGAAAAAAAGTAACTGGCTTTACCAATTCTGAAGAAGCGGCGGTACAGCTTACGGATATAGTTCCCTTCTTACTGGAAGACGAATTGAAAAGCAAAGGAGGCATCTATTCTAAAAAAGAGGACTGGGCTTCTTATACCGTAAAAGATGGGCTGTTGATTACCGGGCAAAACCCTGCATCTTCCGAAGCGGCAGCTGAGGAACTGGTAGCGCTTTTAAAAAATAACGAGGTACCCGCTTAACAGCAAGTTGTTTGTACAGGCCGTTTCAACTTTTACAAATAAATAGTATCAAAAGGCCCGGAGTATTTTTATTCCGGGCTTTTTGCGTGTAAGCTGGTTTTTAAACTCTTTTTAAGGGATGGAGGTGTCATTTCTTTTCTTCCCGGGTTGCATCCTTTATTAACCCATCTTCATCCCATCCTGCATCACCATTAAAGTTGATGTTTTGTTTGTCGGCCTGTATGATGGATTCCAGTTCTTCAATGAGTTGACGGGCAGTGTTGATGTATTGTTCCTCTTCCCTGATAGAGGCTAATTTTTTCATATTCAGTTCATCCAGTTTAAAAAACGTTCGGGCACTTCGCTGGGCGGTATAGGCACGGTAGCCTAAAAATTTCATTGCGTCTACACCTAGCCGAAGGGCAGTGTCCAGCGTTTCGCGGTACACGTGCAGCATACCCGCATTCATCTGGTCGTAAGCATCTATTCGGTTGGTAGATCTTACCAGCATCCGCAGGTCGGGAAAATGCTTTTTGATGGTTTCTATCATCTCCAGCCTTTTCGCGGCATCATCAATAGCGATGATGATGATCTTTGCTTTAGACGCACCGGCCGCATGCAACAGGTCATACCTGGAGGCATCTCCATAGTACACTTTAAACCCCATTTTTCTTAAAAGGTCAACCCGGTCCGAGTCTAATTCCAATATGGTGGTATTGATCTGGTGCGCCCTCAAAAACCGGCCAATGGTATTTCCAAAATGCCCGAACCCTGCGATGATGACCGGGTTACTTTCATCAATCACATCCGGGTCTTTTTCTTCCGCCGCTTCTTTGGTGCCTATTTTGGGCAACAGTATTTTTTCATTCAGCAACATCAGCAGGGGGGTAAACACCATACTGATGGCTACCACCGCTACCAGTGTGTCCACCACATCCTGCGGTAATACGCCTTCAGTAGCAGTAAAGGAAAATAAAACAAAGGCGAACTCTCCCACCTGGCTAAGCGCAAACGCGAAAATCATATTTTGGCCAATGGCCAGTTTAAAAATTTTACCCAGCGTAAACAAAACAACTCCCTTAATCACCATCAGCAGGATTACCAAACCAATAATTAAACCCGGCTGTTGCAGGATGAGTTTAAAATTTACAGAAGCTCCCACGGCAAGAAAAAATAAGCCAAGCAATAAACCTTTGAATGGTTCAATATCACTTTCCAGTTCGTGCCGGTATTCGCTGTTGGCAAGCACTACGCCTGCCAGGAAAGTGCCGAGCGCAGGGCTTAAGCCTACCTGTGTCATCAATACCGCGGTGCCTACAATTAATAAAAGAGCAGTTGCCGTAAATACTTCCCGCAACCGGGTGGCCGCTACAACCCGGAAGATGGGTTTAACAATATACCTGCCGCCAATAATGATGGCCGCCACAGAACCCAACGTAACAATGGTTTGCCCCCATCCCGGCAGGTCACTGATCCAGTTGGAAACAGGTGCCGCACTCCCTTCCTGTGTTGCGGGAGCATAAGTAGCCAGCAGTGGAAGTAATGCCAGCATGGGGATCACCGCTATATCCTGGAACAGCAATACGGAAAAAGCACTTTGTCCCGAAGCGGATTTCATCAGGCCTTTTTCGGCGAGGGTTTGCAGCACAATAGCGGTTGATGAAAGGGACAGGATCATTCCAATTGCCAGCGCCGGTTTCCATGCAAGCCCGAAAAAAAAGCCGGCAGCTCCTAATAAAAGGGCCGAGATCAATACCTGCAGTCCTCCCAGGCCGGCAATGGGCTTACGTAATTTCCATAGCAGTTCGGGCTCCAGTTCCAAACCAATGATGAAAAGCATCATCACCACTCCAAACTCCGCAAAATGCAACAGGCTTTCTCCTTCCTCGCCTATAAAACCAAACACAAACGGGCCAATCATTACACCGGCCAGTAAATACCCGAGCACTGAGCCAAGATCTGTTTTTTTTGCCAGCGGCACCATTATCACTGCCGCAGCTAGGTATATCATTGCCTGGAAAAGAAAGGAATGTTGATCCATACATTTTTATGATTGGAAGGAGGTTGGAATAGGGTTAAGGTCATTCATATAGCTTACCTGCTGCCATTCGCCGGGTGTAATTCTGCCACTCTGCAACCCAATCAGCATTTCTTCGTACTGACAGGCATAAAGGTCAATATCGGCGTCATGTAGTTTATGCGTGCCATGTACTACATAGGGTGGCAGCCATTCCATCTGGCATAAGAAAGCCGTCTGTTCAAAAGGGGCTAACAATTCTTTTATCGTGTATCGGTTGCGGCCCTGCCTGGAATACACTTCTTTTGAACCACCGCAGGAAATGGCGTTCATGATTTGTTTGCCGGCCAGTGCTTTTCCGCCTGAACCATAAGCCCAGCCGTGTTCCAGCACCAGGTCCTGCCATTGTTTAATAATGGCGGGTGCGCTGTACCAGTAAAAAGGATGCTGCATGATGATGAGATCATGCTGAAGTAATAATTTTTGCTCCTGTGCCACATCAATGTCCATATCCGGGTAGGCCTGGTAAAGATCATGGAAGGTGATATTGTCAAGATCTTTGGCATGCCGCATCATTTTTTTCTGTACCCTCGATTTTTCTAAAGCCGGATGCGCAAACAAGATCAGTATTTTCGCCATAAATAAAATTTTGTTATTGCAATTTACAATTTGAAGATGATATTGAAGAAGATACCGGATGCTGGATACTGAGGAAGATACTGGATACCCGATACTGGATACTGGATGCTGGATTGAAGGAGCTACCGGATGCTGGATATTGAAGACGATACTTGATAATGCTGTTGGATATCGGGGACGATATTGAAAATATTGGTATCTTAAAAGCCAGGTTGAGAGATTAAATTTTTCGAATCAGATTCCAGCATCCAGTATCCAGCATCCTGTATCCAGTATCCAGTATCCAGTATCCAGCATCCAGCATCCTGTATCCAGTATCCAGTATCCAGCATCCAGTATCGAGTATCCATTATCCAATATCCAATATCTTTGTCCCATGTTTCAGCAAATCAATAACCACGTTACAAAGTGTACCAATTTAACTGAAGAAGAATTAGCTTATTTTGATTCGATACTGGAGTTTAAATCGGTTCCCAGGAAAACGATCCTCCTGCATGAAGGGGATGTGTGTAATTTTGAAGCCTATATCAACAAGGGCTGTATCCGCAATTACTATATCGATGAAAACGGTTTTGAAGTAACGTTGCAGTTTGCGATTGAAGACTGGTGGGTGAGCGATATTGCGAGTTTCCAGGACCATACGCCCAGCAATATGTTTATTGAAACACTGGAAGACTGCGAGTTGCTGATCCTTTCACCACAAACCAAAGAAGCCCTGATGCACAAAGTGCCGAAGCTGGAAAGGGTTTTCCGCCTGATGGTACAGCGAAACCTGGCTGCCTTGCAAAGTCGTTTGTATAAAACAATCTCCACATCCGCCAGGGAAAAATACCTCGATTTTTTAAAACGTTATCCCACCATTCCACAACGGGTAGCGCAACATTATATCGCCTCCTACCTGGGTATTTCGGCGGAATTTCTCAGCAAAGTGAGAACGAAAATGTCGAAGAAATAATCTACACGCTCCCATGCAAGTAATGCAGTCCAAAATTTACAGTTTCTCTAAATCCGGTATCAAAAAATCGGCCATCAGCCATCAGACATCTGTTTGAAAAGCTGTTGATAGATAATGCTGTCCAACAAATCAGGCATCAAAAAAAAATCAGGTATCTGTTTGGAAAGCTTTCGATAATTAATACTGTCCACAAATCAGGCATCAAAAAATCAGACATCATACATCTGTTCAATTTCTTGTCCTGGTTCAACGCCCGTGTATCCGGGCCATCGCACCTTTGTGTTATGAAACAGCAGGCCATTAACTGGTAAAGTTGTAGATAAACAACGCTGTCCATAAACCAGGCATCAAAAAATCAGCCATCAGGCATCTGATTGGCAGGTTGTCGATAAATAATGCTTTCCACAAATCAGGCATCAAAAAATCAGCCCCGTCCGAACGAGTCATCCGGGCGGGCATCAGACATCTGTTCAATTTCTTGTCTTAGTTCAATGCCCACGCATTTTTATTGATTCAACTTTGTATTATCAAAGCGTTTAAAAATAATATTATGGAAAGAAAAGATTTTATAAAAAAGGGTTTGATGGGAACAGGAATGTTTGCTGCTACCGCTGCATTGGGAGAAGTTATAAAAAATGACGTAGATGAATTGAAGGAACTGGACCTGATTGGTTTTAACCATCTACCGGGTACTCATTCTGAAACGACTCCCGGCATCGTATTGCACAAAGCTAATACCAGGGGGCATGCCAATCATGGCTGGCTCGATAGTTACCATACTTTTAGTTTTGCCAGCTACTATAACCCCGACAGGATGCACTTTGGTGTATTGCGGGTTTTGAATGATGACCGGGTAGACCCGGGTATGGGTTTTGGCAGGCATCCACACGATAATATGGAAATCATTTCCATTCCACTGGAAGGTGACCTGGAACATAAAGACAGCATGAACAATGTGGCGGTAATAAAACATGGCGATATTCAGGTAATGAGCGCAGGCACCGGGATATTTCACAGTGAGTATAATAAGAACAATGACCGGCCGGCAAAATTTTTACAGATTTGGGTTTTCCCGAAAAAGAAAAATGGAACACCCCGGTACGGACAGGTTTCTTTAAACCTGTCTGACAGGCATAATAAACTGCAACAGGTGGTATCGCCCAACCAGGGAGCAGAAGGCGTGTGGATCAACCAGGACGCCTGGTTTCACATGGGCAGTTTTGATAATAATTTTTCAACGGAATACCAGTTAAAGAATCCGCAAAATGGCGTGTATGCTTTTGTCATAAAAGGCGACTTTACAATAGACAATATTGAGCTGAATGAAAGAGATGGGTTGGGTATATGGGATACCAATAAAATAGCTATCAAAGCGAATTCCGGAAATGCTGAAATATTATTGATGGAAGTGCCCATGACGATAAGTTGATCAAATGAGTAAAATCGATTTAATGGGTATTCAAAAATCCCTGATATGTCAAACAAAAGGAGTAATTGATACAACAAAATAAAAGCATAAAAACATACAATTGCATAAAAATAAAAACAACTAAAATGTCACAAAAAACAAAATGGGCTATAGACCCAACACACACGGAAATAGGTTTTAAAGTAAAACACATGATGTTTACCAATGTATCTGGTAAAATTGCGAAATACGATGCTGCTATTGAAACCGGCGGCGATGATTTTGCCGGTGCTTCCATTGATTTTACAGGCGACGTAGATTCTATTACAACTGCTAATGCAGACCGTGATGCGCACTTATTAAGCCCTGATTTCTTTGATGCCGCACAGTTTCCGAAATTGAATTTTAAAGCCACGGAATTTTTAAAACTGGATGCAGGCGATTTTGAATTAACCGGCGATTTAACCCTTCATGGCGTCACCAAATCCGTAAAGTTCCCGGTGGAGTTTGGCGGTTTGATGAAAGATCCATGGGGTAATATCAAGGCAGGCTTCAACATAACAGGGAAGATCAACCGTAAAGATTGGGGACTAACCTGGAACGCAGCCCTGGATGCAGGTGGAGTGCTGGTGAGTGATGAAGTACGCATCAATGCAGAAATCCAGTTGATCAAACAATAAGTTAACAAGGATGTATCAGTAAAAAAATGGTCTTCAGTTTCTTTAAGCAGTTGGGGAATAGTATTTATTGATACATTTTTATACACGCCTGTCACTTTATCCTTTCAAAATGAGTCAGGTGAAATTTTACCGTGTTGAAATTAAAGTATATGAAAATAAATATTCTTGTTACAGGAAGGCATGAAGAAATAATGGAAACACTCCTGCGGATTATTCATAAAAATGAAAACTGGAGTGCACAGTCAGCATTGACGGATGAAACGGCCATTACGCTATTTAATACATACCCGTTTGATATCGTACTTTTAAGCAGCGGGATTGAGGAAGAGAGCGAACAAAAATTATTGGCCCATTTTAAAAGGGTCAATCCTGCAATAATCATTATCCAGCATTATGGGGGTGGAAGCGGATTGCTGAGCAATGAAATACTACAGGCCCTGCAGGAAAAAAAATTATCCGCAATAAATTGATTTGATTTTTCTTGTCCTGGTTCAATGGGCAGGAAATAGCCGTTTAGGATATTTGCTATATAAAAATAAATAGTATGGACAATAAAATATTAGGGCTGCATCACATAACAGCCATCGCAGGAAATGCCAAACGCAATTACGACTTTTATACCAATGTGCTTGGTTTAAGAATGGTTAAAAAAACAGTCAATTTTGATGATCCGGGCACTTATCATTTTTATTTTGGTGATGAAGTGGGAACACCCGGAT
Organism: Ferruginibacter sp.; assembly: GCA_031424955.1. Lineage (GTDB taxonomy): Bacteria > Bacteroidota > Bacteroidia > Chitinophagales > Chitinophagaceae > Ferruginibacter. The sequence goes on from JANPIJ010000176.1 coordinate 7,589, forward strand.
C
>JANPIJ010000177.1:0-39189 GCA_031424955.1 Ferruginibacter sp.
CACCAGCAGATTGGAAAGATGCAGATTGTCGCAATCCGGCAACCGGAATAATTTACGAACAGCGCATGTTGCTTCAGGTGAAAGAACTACTCAGCAATTATGGAAAAGTGGATTTGCTTTGGATTGATTATGAAGGCTCTCCCTGCCCCGGCGATCCTGCTGCAGTTTATAACCTGGCAAAAAAGTTACAGCCCGGTATAATTGTAAACAACCGGTTGGATGTTTTTCATACGGATGAATCCCATGGGTGGATTGGTCCTAATGGGGATTATGCCACGCCGGAAGGCTTTGTTGCCGGTTATGGTGGCGTGCCATGGGAAACCTGTACTAACCTCGGTCACCAGTGGGCATGGAAATTCAATGACCGGCCCCGGAGTATTACTGAATCTGCGTTGACATTGCTGAAATGTGTAGGCGGCAATGGAAACCTGTTGCTGAATGTAGGTCCCGACAGCCTGGGTCAAATTCCTCCAAACTTTCTCGCAAGGTTACAGGAACTGGGCAATTGGATTCAGCCGAGGGCAATGTCTATATACAAAACCCAGGCAGGTAATTATACACCCGGAAAGGATTATGTATGTACCAGGTCGGGCAATAAAATTTACCTCCACCTGTTTAATCTCAATAAGGATAGTTTTTACCTGCCTTCACTCAAAGCTTCCATACAGGGTGCGGTAATACTCGTTAATGGCAGGAAGATTGGATTTAGCCAAACGCGGGATTCACTTAAATTATTTATTCCACCCACAGAAAGAGACAGCATTGCAACCACCATTTGTTTAACATTGAAATCATCAAAGGGTATTGCTGATTTGATACCTCCATTTTCTACTACCAATTCATTGGGATACAAAAAGAAAGCATCGGCATCCGGTTCTATCGCCTTGTTTCTGCATAACCCGGATGCTGCTTTTGACGATAACCCGTCTACGCACTGGAAGTTAGGGAGAAAAGAAGGAATGGATTTTAGCAGCTATTTTGGAAAAGTGCTGAGCTATCGAAGTGAGGCAGTTAAAAAATTATATAACAATATCGGTTGGTTGCAGATTGATTTGGGTAAGCCAAAAAAGGTGAGTGAAATTAAACTCCACGAATATGTTTTTTTGCAATCGGTAATTAAAAATTTTGAAGTGCAATATAAAAAAAACGGAGTTTGGATAACCATTGCAGCAGATACAAAAATGGGTAACTGGAGTAAGATAGTCACACCCGTGGTGGCTCAGCAATTTAGATTGGTGATAAAGAATGCGGATGGATTTTTTGGTATTAAAGAATTTCAATTATTTTAAATAATGCAGGAATGAGAAGAGGAATTAATACTCAAGGGTAGCATAGCCATGATCACCTTTTTTACAATGGGCCAAAACGTAAAAGTCAATATCACTTCAGAACTAAATGACCCTAAAATGAATTGGTGATAAGATGACAGGTTTAGGATTTTGAAATGTATTGATTTAATTACGATTTAATGCACGTAAGCTGGTTGTGTTATAATATTTAAAAGATAATCGATGAAAATTAAAAATTTGCGTTGGTGGATTGTGGTGTTGCTTTTTTTTGCTGCCGTGCTGAATTATGTTGACAGGCAAACCTTGTCGGCATTGGCTCCTACAATTCAAAAGGATTTGGATATGGATGAGCAGGACTATGCCAACGTAGTAAACATTTTCCTGGTTGCATACACCATCGCTTATTTATTGTCTGGACGTATTGCAGATAAAATGGGAACAAGAAAAGGCATGTTTGTTTTTGTAGCATGGTGGTCTATTGCTAATGCCTTTACCGCTGCAGCAAGTAATATTGCCTCTCTAAGTGTATACAGATTTGCGTTAGGTTTAGGAGAAGCAGGTATTTGGCCGGCTGCATCTAAGGCAGTGTCTGAATGGTTTCCAAAAAAGGAACGGGCTTTTGCCATTGGGCTTTATACAATGGGAGCAACCATTGGAGCAACTATAGCACCTTATATTGTTATTCCACTGGCCACTTATAATTATGCCTCCACGTTGCCTGCTATTACTGATTGGCTTGGGCATGGAACCGGTTGGCGACTCGCTTTCATACTTACCGGTATGGTAGGATTGGTGTGGCTGATTCCATGGCTGATGGTTTACCGGCAACCCAAAAAGTCTAAGCTGATTACAGAAGCAGAACTTCAACTGATTAACGATGATGCCGCAACTGATGACCCCGCAGATTCAGCCAAAGAAAATACCTGGACGTGGAAGCAGGTATTCTTATTTCGAGGTACCTGGTTGTTGCTGATTGGAAGACTGGTCACCGACCCGGTTTGGTATTTTTACCAGTTTTGGTTTCCCAAATATTTAAGCAGCGACCGCCATCTTTCACAGGAGCAATTAAAGATTACCTGGATTATTTATGCGGCTGCGGGTGTTGGAAGTTTATTTGGGGGGTGGCTGTCTGGCAGTCTTGTAAAAAAAGGAGTAGCACCGGTAAAAAGCAGGTTATGGGTGATGTTAGGCTGCGCCTGCATGATGCCGCTTTCCCCATTGATCAGCCAGGTAACCGGTTTAAATATGGCAATGACGATTACTGTATGTGCGGTAATGGCATCGTTAGCGTGGTTAATTAATATCAGCTCCCTGGTGTTAGACGTAGTGCCACGGCATTCACTTGGCACCGTATTTAGTATTGTAGCAGCAGGTAGTACCATTGGGGGGATTATGATGAATACAATAGTTGCGGCAATGGTTTCCGGACCTTCCACGAAAGCAGCCGGATTTTTAGATAAGGGACTGCATGCTTTGCTTAGTCCCGTACTAGATGCAGTTCAGGGTCAGGGGTATGCCTGGTGGTTTATTATCATGGCCTTTCTGCATCCTGTTGGATGGTTGATATTGAAATTTGGAGGGATACAAAAATTGTCAAAAAGCTAAACGTCTTCGTTAGTTTCTTTCAGTAAAAACAGAGGCTTAATAAAATCAGAATTTCAAAGCAATAATATTTAAAGAGATGACGAATAACTTAAAATTTAAACCCGTGGTATTAATTTGTAATGCCTTATTACTTATGATGGTGAATGCCCCGTGTCAGGATGTAACCATCGGCTATCTTAATCCACCAAAACCAAATGCTGCAAAATTCATGGACGACATCACTTATATAGGGTACGCCACACCGGTAAAATCAAATAAGGATCAAAAACATCATCCTGCTTTACCCGAAAGGTCACGTGAATGTGAAATGGAGGCACGGATGGCTAAATCTGAGGAGGCTCCTGTTGTTTCGAACTATCCTTTGGGCATGTTTGAAAATCGTAACACCGCCTTGCCCGGGGGAGATAATATATGGGGTATGATCTGGAATGATGAATTCGATTATCCCGATGCCACCCTCGATCAAAAATGGGAATCTCAAAATGGGCCAAGCGGGCATATTCTCTGCAGCCGATGGCGCGAAAATGCAGTGGTGAGCAATGGCACCCTGAAACTCGTAAACCGCAAAGAAAACCGTGGCGGACAGGATTGGACTTCAGGAAATATCTGGACCAAACAGCAATTTCAGTATGGGTATTATGAGTGCCGCTATCGCTATGCCGCAGCTGAAGGAACCAACAATTCGTTTTGGCTGATGATGAAAGGCATTCAGCCTGCAAAAGGTAAATTTTTTGAACTGGATATCAATGAAGGGCACTATCCCAATTCGGTGAATACCAACATCCATAACTGGACCGATGTAACTGAAGTCAATGGCAAAAAGACGCATCCTTCAGACTCCAAAAGTTTCTATTACGGTGTTCGTCCCGATGTGCAGCTTCAATTGGAAATCCCGGTTACTACCCGGCGTATCCGTTTCAGTTCAACCAGCGGAAATAACTTTCATATTCCTGAATTCCGGATATTCAATGTGAATACCGCCGGGTATCCCAACGCATTTTCCCCCACCGCAGATACCGATGTTTCGGGCCTGGTCAATTTTGCCAAAGACCAAACCACAAAAATTACTTCCAGTGGAACTATAAATGACAGGGCCGATTGCCAGGTTCAAAACCTGGCTGATGGCAAAACCGATTTGCATTGGATAACGCAAAAGGACGGAGAGAAATGGCTGGAATTTGAATTCAGTACTGGAAGGCAAGTTGGATGTATCCAGTTTCTTAACGGCTGGGTGGACAAAGGCAACTGGAAGGGCCTGATCAGCAATTACAAAGTTCAATATGAAAAGGATGGACAATGGATCGACATAGCAGCGTTCGACATCAAAAACGGTGATTTCAATTTTGCCCGTGATTTTCATTCTTACGGATTGGATTGGAGCAAAGAGGAGTTGGTTTTCTATTTCGACGGGAAGGAAATCCGGCGAGAGAAAAACCTGTTCTGCCATTCGCCTGCGCCGGTTTGGTTAAGCCTGGCCATCATACCCTGGGCTGGAAAAATAACCGATGCTATTAACGGAACACAAATGGAAGTGGATTATGTGAGGATTTATAAAAAGAGGATTACAGCTACTACTTTGCAGCAATAAAGCAGCGGTAGCTACATTCCATGGTTATATGTTTTTTTAAAGTGAGTTACAAAACAACAGGCATACAATTACGATCAGGATGTTTGTTGAAAAAAATCCAAACAGTAAAGGACATGCTTGCCGGATTTATTTTTTGCAGTAAATGGAAATAGGAATTCAGTTTTAAAATGCCTTAGATGATTTAAGCGGTTGCCAGGTGTGAGCAACCAAAATATTTCGATTAAAATAATTTTAAATACTGTTTAATAATGAAAAAAAGTATCAGCCAAATTCTTGTTACAGCAGGTGTAATGATTACCGGTATTGTAACTGCACAAACAAAAGAAACCAGTAAGTCAATGGACCAGATGTGGGGCGACAATACAATCAAAAAACAGGTGACACTGGCGGATAAAACCAGGTTGTTTGATGATAGTAATTTTGGCATGTTTATACATTTCGGTCTGTTTTCCAGTTTAGGCGGAAAATGGAATGGTAAGACTTACTATGGTATCGGTGAGTGGATCATGAATTCGAATATGGCAAATATTCCTGTGTCCGAATACAAAGCTGTAGTTAAAAATTTTAATCCAAAATTTTTTGATGTAAAATCGATCGTTAAACTGGCGAAGGATGCCGGTATGAAATACATCATCATTACCAGCAAGCACCATGAAGGATTTGCCATGTTTAAGTCGAAGGCAGATTCGTTTAATATTGTGGATGTAACTCCTTACGGACAAGATCCGATGAAAGCCCTTTCTGCCGAATGTCGTGCACAGGGCCTGGGTTTCGGATTCTATTATTCTCACAACCAGGATTGGACAGCACCAGGCGGTAAGGGTGGCCCAAAAAATTATTTGGATGGAACACCTGCAACTTTTGAAAATTATTTTTATAAAAAATGTTTGCCACAGGTAAAGGAGATCTGTAGCAATTATGGTGCAATTGATTTTGTTTGGTTTGATACACCCGGAGATATGAAGAAGGAATTGATCATCGAATTGGCGGATGTGGTGAATCAATTACAACCCAACGCCATGCTTTGCAGCAGGGTGGGTTATGGACTGGGTGATTATGTTAGTAAAGGCGATATGGAAGTGCCACTCCAAAATATAAAAGGACTTTGGGAAACCTGCGACACCAACAACGATTCGTGGAGTTATGCCTGGTACGATCATAATTTTAAAAGTCCAAAGGAACTGCTCAACCGTTTGGTATCAACGGTTGGCAGAGGAGGCACTTACCTGTTGAATGTGGGACCCGATGGTACAGGCGTAGTGCCGTCTGTTGGCGCCAATATTCTGTTGGAAGTTGGTAAATGGTTAAAAAAATATCCACAGGTGGTATATAAAGCCGACCCTTCCCCATGGGGGCATGCGCTACCCTGGGGCGATGTTACTACTTCTGGCAATTCGATGTATTTATCCATTTTTGATTTTCCTGAAGATGGTAAAATTTATCTGCCGGGGTTAAATGAAAAAATTTTGAAGGCCGGATTGTTAAATGGAAAAAACGCCGCCGGCATCTCCATCTTGCAGCAAAAAAACTGGACCATTCTTACCTTACCAGCTCAACCAATTGATAAGCTCGCAACAGTAGTTGAACTAAAATTTGCCAACAAAATTGAAAACTTACAAGTTGACAGTACGATTGGTGTAGCTCCCAATACCGAAACAAACTTAAGCATCGGGTTCGCTGAAACACTCCTTATGAAAGCAGCTAAGAAAAGCTGGATGGAAAAATTTGGTGAATGGAAACACGTAGAGCAGGTGACGAACTGGGTGCCAGGTGCCGAAGTTTCCTGGAACATCAACGTGCAAAAAGCCGGACTGTATTATGTGGATCTTGTTTATTCAGGCGAACAAAAACTGGTATGGAAAATCTCAACAGATGAAGGCATATTCATTCAAAATCAACAGGGGGCAACCGGCAAATATCAATCCTATCCAATGGGGTTGATTGAATTTAAAAAAGCGGGCAAACAAACCATCCATGTTTCATTGATTGAAGGAAACCCGGTAACAGCCAGTCTTGAATCCATGAAGCTAAGGCCAATTGATTTTTAATATACCGGTGGAATTTCAACTGTATTTATAAGTGATGTTTGATTTGCCGATGTCTGATTTAAAATTATTAGTTCCTGGCTTTCTTTTCTCACTTTTATCGAAAAAAATAAAGCTAAATTATAATCAAATGAAAAATATTGTACTGCTTGCCCTTGTTACAATTCAGATCACATACCAGTCATGCGCACAGAAAAAAAGTGTAGTGGCTCCCGGCGAACTGGACCTTCATGCAATGATTCAACCCATACCAAAGTCAGCTAAATTCATTAACGACACCTCCTATATCTGGTGCGGAACGCTGGTTAATTCGCACATCGACAAGAAATACCATCTTTTTTATTCCCGGTGGCCACGAAAGTATGGAATGTCGGCCTGGGTAACCAGTTCAGAGGTGGCCCATGCTGTTTCCAATTCTCCATTTGGCCCGTTTCAATTCAAAGATGTTGTGCTGCCGCATCGGGGCCCTCAATACTGGGATGGCATGTACACACACAACCCCACCGTTCATTTTTTCAACGGAAAATATTACCTCTACTATGCCGGTAATTTCGGTGATGGGAAAATTACCAGTCCACAATTAAACTGGACACACCGCAACAACCAGCGCATTGGCGTTGCCATTGCCGATGACCCCAACGGACCCTGGAAACGGTTTGATAAACCTATCATTGATATTTCTCCGGACACCACCGCCCATGATGCACAAATGGTGGCCAATCCTTCGGTAACCCAAATGCCCGATGGCCGTTTCCTGATGGTTTATAAAGCCGTGGCCCGTAAAAAACCACAACCTTTTGGTGGGCCCGTGGTGCATCTTACTGCTATTGCTGATCGTCCGGAAGGGCCATTTGTAAAACAAAACAAACCCATTTTTACGGTCGAAAATGTGGACTTTCCGACAGAGGATCCTTTTGTTTGGTACCAGGACAATTGCTACTACGCCATCGTAAAAGACATGAAAGGCGCCTTCACCAATGCAGGCCGAAGCCTCGTGCTTTTTTACTCGCTTGATGGGCTGGATTGGAAACTGGCCAAACATCCGCTGGTATCCGACTTAAATATTAAATGGGCAGATGGCAGCACTCAAAAACTGGAAGCGTTGGAAAGGCCGCAGTTGTTCTTCGAAAATGGTAAACCGGTAGCCTTGCTTTGTGCCGTAAACGAAACGCTGGGGCATTCGTACAATGTGCAGATACCGTTAAAACAGGTTCAGAAATAATATATGAATAAAGCAATGAAACTACTTTCTATTATAATTTTTGCCGTACTAATTAATTGTCCCGGTATAAACCAGGCGCAACAACCGTATTTAAAACAGACCGGTTTCCGGCCTGCTCAAATCTGGAAAGATACCAACGGAGTTCCGATCAATGCGCATGGTGGAGGGGTTGTTTTCTTCGAAGGAAAATATTATTGGTATGGTGAACACAAACTGGAAGGAAAATCGGAAGCTCAGTTTGCCAATGGTGGTATCCATTGTTATTCATCTGCAGATCTGATTAATTGGAAGGATGAGGGAATTGTTTTGAGTGTTGATTATGAAGATAAAAAAAGTGACCTCGCTTATGGCTGCATCCTCGAAAGGCCCAAAGTAGTTTACAATGAAAAGAACAAACAATTTGTAGCTTACTTTAAACTTTACGTGAAAGGCATTGGTTACGAAACCAGTTATGTTGGGGTGGCCGTTGCCGATAAACCATCCGGTCCATTCACCTATCACCATAAATTTCACGGTGGTGGATCGCCCAATGGATCGGGCGATTTTTCTATGTTTAAAGATGATGATGGCAACCTTTACCATTTAACTGTCCGGAAACCGGATAAGACTTTTGTTATCGGCAAAATGGATGACGATTATTATTTTTCTGAAGGGAAATACCAGGCTTGCGAAGGAATTGAACTGCATACAGAAGCGCCGGTGGTCATTAAAAGAAACGGGGTGTATCATATGCTGGGATCTGGCTCCAGCGGCTGGAAACCCAATATTGCCCGTTATTACACAGCCAACAATATAATGGGTAAATGGACATACCACGGAAATCCTTGCCATGGCTATAACAAAGTTGATAGCGTTGGCGTTGAAAAAACATACGGAGGACAGTCGTCTTATATCATTCCCGTTCATGGCATAGACGATGGGTATATTGCCATGTTCGATATCTGGAAACCAGAAAATCAAATTAAAGGAAGGTATATCTGGTTACCAATCAAATTTATAGATGGAAAAATGTCGGTTACATGGCATGATAACTGGGACTTAACTGATTTAAAACACCGTAAATAAAAACAGAACAATCATCAAATTGTATCATCAGTCATAATTCAGCATTCAATGAGACATTGTCTAATATTTGTTTTACTCGCTGCATTTGTAACATTAAACGCCCGGGAAAAAAATATACCAGCTCAAATACATCCAGGGCAGTTGTGGAATGATTCAAATGGCAAACCAATCAATGCACACGGCGGAGGAATTCTTTATTACAAAGGCATTTATTATTGGTATGGAACGCACAAAATTGAAGGGCTTTCCGAGCAAACATTTGCAGATGGCGGTATCCATTGCTATGCTTCAAATGACCTGGTCACCTGGTCTGATAAGGGATTGGTTTTACCGCTTGTTTACGACGATGATAGCCACGACTTAGCATACCAGTGCAATTTCGACCGGCCCAAAGTTGTTTTCAATGCCAAAACAAAAAAGTTTGTTGCCTTTTTCAAACTTTACCTGAAGGGAAAAGGTGTCACTACAGGCTATGTAGGCGTTGCCTTATCTGATAGTCCTTCGGGGCCATTCAGGTACAGTCACAAATTCCTGGGTGCCGGCTCTTCAAATGGCTCCGGGGATTACGCTATGTTTCAGGAGGATAATGGTGACTTGTACCATCTCACTGTCAGAAAACCAGATAAAGCATTTGTAGTTGGCAAAATGAGCGATGATTATTTATTGCCGGAAGGGGAATATAAAGTTTGTGAAGGGATAACAGAAAAAACAGAGGGGCCAGCCATTGTTAAACGAAATGGAATCTACCACTTATTGGGTTCCGGATCAACTGGTTGGGATCCGAATCCAGCGAGATACTTTACCAGTAAATCACTAACAGGCCCCTGGATGTCGCAAGGCAATCCATGTGAAGGAGTGAACCCCCAAAATGGGTTTGGTAAAGAGAAAACTTATGGCGGTCAACCTACCTTTATCATTCCTGTTATTGGCAGGCAAGACGCCTATATCGCCATGTTTGATATTAATAAGCCTGAAAATCCGTACGATAGCAGACATATATGGCTTCCGATAACCATTGAAGCGGATCGGTTTTCAATTACCTGGCGGGATAGTTGGGAGATGAACGTGTTTGAAAATAGTACCGAAGATATTATCGCAGCCAGCCAGGCAGGGGCAAGTCCTTTGTTTTTTGATCCGGCAAGCTATGCTCCCCCGGTTATTCAAACTCATCATTTTTCTCATCCGGAGGAATTCAATGTTCGTACAGGTCTCCCAAATTTTTTCAATAAAGTCAAAAATGAGAAAGCAGTTACAATTGGTTATTTGGGCGGAAGTATCACCAGGGCAAATAATCAGTACCGGTTGCAGTCTGCAAAGTTTATCCAAAATATGTTTCCTGAAATAAAGATGAGCGGAATCAATGCAGGAGTTTCCGGAACCGGAACAGACCTGGGAGCCTGTCGTCTATACGACCAGGTATTGAGGTATCATCCCGATTTGATTTTTGTTGAATTTGCGGTAAACGGGGCTTTCCCCGACGGAATGGAAGGTATTATCCGTCAAATCTGGAAACACGATCCCCGAATTGACATCTGTTTGATCTATACCATTTCTGCAGGCCATTTTAAGAATTATGCAGGTGGGAAAGTGCCTGAGCATATCCGGAATCTTGAAAAAATAGCTGATCATTATGCTATTCCATCTGTTCACATGGGGCTTCAGGCTGCAATGCTGGAAAATATGGGAAAACTGGTATGGAAAGCTGACCCGGCAACGTTGACTGATAAAATTGTGTTTTCTACCGATGGCACACATCCACTAGAGGCTGGCGGCAATCTGTATGCCGAAGCCATTGCAAGGGCTATGGTGAAGATGAAAAAAGGTGCCGTAGATCGAATTCATCAGCTCGAAGATCCGCTGATTGCCGATAATTGGGAAGATGCCAAAATGCTTGATCCGCAATCATTTGCCAATTTCAGTCCTGAATGGGAAACAGTTGATCCAAAAACAATTGAGTCATTAAATCAATTCTCAGGATGGTTTCCTTATGTGATGAAGGCTGAAAAACCTGGTTCGTCAATCAGGTTTCAGTTCAATGGAACGATGCTTGGAATATTCGATATTGGAGGACCGGAAGTAGGACAGATTGAATTGGAACTGGATGGAGTTCAAATGAACCTGGAAGAGAAGAATCCCATCAGTTTTTCTGCGGGCGAAAATAAATCTGCTGCGAAGGCGATCAATCGCTTCAACAGGAATTGCAACAATCGCTACAGAGGGCAATGCGTTTTTATCAAAACAAAACCTGGAAACCACCAGGTTGTCCTAAAAATCGTAGCTGAAATTCCGGTCAAGGCTAAGGTTTTAGGGTCGTCACAACTGTCAGATATTACGATGAATCCAATGAAATATAACCGTTCAGTGGTTTATATAGGGAAAATTTTGATACGGGGCAATATGATTAAATAGAAAATAAATCGGATGAAAATAATAAAACAAAACATTTCAAATTGCCGGATCATTTTCGGTTGCATTTTACGACCTCATTTCCTGATCGGGTTATTGCTGTTATTGCAATCCGGTTTATTGTGCAGTCAGGTAACGAAAAATGATGCTGGATTTGTTATAAAAATTCCAAATCTTCCTAAAAATCTTGATCTACTTGAAGTGGGAACAGGAATCCCGGCTTTCACCGGAATTTACATCAACGACCACTCGGTCATTTATAACCCCATTCAGAAGATATGGCACATGTTTGGAATCGTGAAAGGTAAAAAAAGTTTTATTCACCTCACTGCCGATTCGCTCTCTCAGCCTAAATGGATTGAAATTAAACACTTCACAGATTCAGGTGAGGAGATTTGGGCGCCTCATATCATTGCTGAAAAAGGGAAATACTTCATGTTTTATACGCGGATTGGCGTTCCCCGCCAACTGGTTTGTGTGGAATCAACAGATTTATGGAATTGGTCGGAACCGAGACTTATTATGGCATCACGCACCCCTGCAGGAACAGATGCGAAAAATAAAGATCCAATGATAATGAAGGATAACGGTCAGTGGATCATGTATTTTAGTATGATGAAAAATGCTGAAAAATGGGTGGTTGGTTACAGCACAAGCAGTGATCTGCAAAAATGGTCGAAACCACAAATTTGTTTCGATGAAGATTCTTCCATGCCCAGTGTTGAATCGCCTTTTGTGGTAAAACGCGGCAATTATTATTACATTTTTATCTCGGCTCGCCCCTGGCCTTATGGTTACATGGAAGTTTTCAGAAGTACCTCACCATACGCGTGGAAAATTACTGACAAAGTGAAATGGATGGATTGGCATGCTCCCGAAATCGTTCGCGATTTGGATGGCAAATGGTACATCACGTTATGCGGTTATGAGCCTGAAAGAAATGGTTTTTCAGTTTGGCCGTTGTTCTGGAATGATTATATGGATGATGCAGAAACGTCGGTTCCGGTGCCTCAAAACGATCTTCCTGAATTAAAGTTGATAAACTCTCCTGCAGAAGGAATCGGCTCGGAAGAAGGTGTTATGAGGCGTGATCCAAGCGATATCATAAAATTAGGAGATTCCTATTATGTCTGGTATTCAAAAGGACAGTATCAACATGGCTATGATGCCACAATTTGGTATGCTACGTCAACTGATGGGAAAAAATGGACAGAAAGAGGTGAACCATTATCTCGGGGTGCAGTTGGAAGCTGGGAGGAGCAAAGTGTATTTACACCGAATATCCTGGTGGCTGAAGGGAAGTACTGGCTCTTTTACACTGCTGTGCCCAAGCCATTTGTTGCCAGTGGTCCGAACCTTACGCGGACAGCCATCGGTATTGCGGTATCAGACTCTCCTAATGGACCTTGGAAGAGATATGAGAGAAATCCGGTATTACGTCCATCCGGAGATGAGAAATATTTCGACGGTGTTCGGGTAGATGATGCTTGTCTTGTTTTGAAAGAAGGTAAATATTATCTCTTTTATAAGGGTCGCAAGGGACTTAAAACCACAGCAAATGAAACTAAAATGGGGCTCGCCATTTCCGAAAACCCGCAAGGCCCATATATAAAAGTGAAGGAAAATCCGATAATAAATGGAGGTCATGAAGTAATGGTTTGGCCGCAAGGTTCCGGAATTGCAGCTATGGTTACTAATCATGGTCCTGAGGAAATAAAGAATAAGGTTTTTTATGCTGAAGATGGCATCCATTTTCGACCAACACATAAAATCTTAAATACTCCGGGGGGAGCAGGTTCCTATCGTTCGGATGCATTTACCGACAGCGGAAATGGCAAGCCAATCGAATGGGGAATTCACATAGTTGATACCTGGCAAAAGAAGTCAGCACTACCTTATCTTGAACGATTCGATTGTATTTGGCCGAAAACTAAGTAATTAAGAAAATAATAGACATATGAGATATATAGCATTTTTGTCAGGATTAATTATTTGTACCTCCGTTACTTTAAATGCCCAAACGCCGGATTTGAACAAATACAATGTGGTTTGGACCACCCAAAGCCAAAACTCATCCGAATCGATGCCCTGTGGCGGTGGCGATATAGGACTGAATGTGTGGGTAGAAAACGGGGAGGTGTTATTGTATCTTTCCCGAAGTGGTGCCTTTGATGAAAACAATGTGTTCCCAAAATTTGGCCGGGTAAGGCTTCGGTTTTCGCCTGGTCTGTTGTTGGGTGGCAGCTTCCGGCAGGAGTTGAAATTGAAAGATGGCCATGTTGAAATAGCAGGCATAAAAAACGGCAAAAAACTGTTGGTAAAAATCTGGGTAGATGTATTTAGGCCGGTGGTGCATATTGAATCGGAAAGCACGGAGAAAATTAAGGTGGAGGCGTGGTATGAGAGCTGGCGCAATAAAGAACTTACCTGGACAAAGCCTGACCAGACAAAAGCCAGCCTTGCTTTTAGGGGCGCTCCCTTCCAGGCGGTGATTCGCAAAGATTCCATGCGTTTTGATGGCAACAGTGTGTTGTGGTTTCACCGAAACAGGGAGGTGTCTGTTTTCGATTTTACGGTGAAACAGCAGGGTCTCGACCCTGTAAAAAATCAACTCTGGAATCCTTTGAAAAACCTCACTTTTGGCGGATACATGCTGGGCGACAACTTTCAATCTTCCGGTACTTCATCCGGTAAATATGCAGATACGGATTTTGAAGCCTGGAGACTCGAAAGTAAAAAAGCAGCCCGTAAGCATCAGTTGCAAATTGTGTTGCATATTGACAATGCGGAGAATGTAGCAGCATGGAAAAATGGGTTGGATAGCATCGTGAAAGCAACTGCCGCTGTTCAGAAAACTGCCTTTCAAGCCACCAAAAAATGGTGGAATGATTTCTGGAACAGAAGTTATATTGCCATCAATACCAGCAATCCCGATACAGCATCGGTTGAATGGCAGGTTGGAAGAAACTGTAATCTTTTTCGTTACCAGTTAGGTTGTAATGCCTACGGCACTTATCCCACCAAATTCAATGGTGGACTATTTACGTTCGATCCTACATTTGTAGATAAAAATATGCCTTTCACCCCTGATCACCGGGATTGGGGCGGAGGCACTTTTACGGCACAAAACCAGCGGCTTGTTTATTTTCCGATGTTCAGAAGCGGCGACTTTGATATGCTGCCATCACAATTGAATTTTTATACACGTGCGTTAAAAAATGCGGAGGCCAGAACCAAGGTTTACTGGGGGCACAATGGAGCATCCTTTACAGAACAGTTGGAACAATTTGGATTGCCATTGGCAACTTCCTATGGTTGGAACCGGCCCGATAATTTTCCCAAAGGCCTGGAGTATAATTATTGGCTGGAATACTTGTGGGATACCCAAATGGAGTTTTGCCTGATGATGCTGGATACGGAAAGATACAATGGTGAAGACATCAGTAAATGCATTCCTTTTATTGAAAGTTGTGTTACGTTTTTTTATGAGCACTACCAATGGGAAGCTTCCTCCAGGGGAAGGAGTGCTTTTGGTGATAATGGAAAATTAATTTTATATCCCACCAGTGGGGCCGAAACTTATAAGATGGCTTATAATTCAGCCAGTACCATCGCCGGTTTGCAGGTAATCACCAAACGTTTGTTGGACTTACCTGAAAGGTACATCAGCACCGAAAAAAGGAAACACTGGGAAAAAGTATTGAGCAGTATTCCGGCCATTCCATTCCGTGAAAAAGAGGGCCACACCACCATTTCGCCTGCGGTAACATGGGCACGCATCAGCAACCAGGAATTACCACAACTTTATCCCATATACCCGTGGGGGATATTTGGTATTGGTAAACCCGGATTGGATACAGCCATCAACACCTGGAAATATGGTGCCGACCTGGCGATTCAAAAAAATTACATCAGCTGGCACCAGGATGCCATCTTTTGCGCAAGGCTGGGATTAACAGCTAAAGCTGCTGAAATAACCATTAAAAAATTAAGAAATTCAGCAAGGCACTATCCTACTTTTTGGGGGCCCGGCCACGATTGGGTACCGGATCATAACTGGGGTGGATCGGGTATGATTGGATTGCAGGAAATGCTGATGCAAACGGTGGAAGAAAAAATTTATTTGTTTCCGGCCTGGCCAAGGGATTGGGAGGTTAAATTTAAATTGCATGCACCCTACAACACCACCGTAGAAGGAGAATTGAAAGGCGGTAAAATCACCTACCTAAAAGTGTTGCCTGAGGCTCGAAAGAAAGACCTGGTGCTAATGCTGAAATAACGCATTTATCAACTAACGTAAAATTTGGAATGATGTATAAGAAAAAAATAACAATGCTTAGTCTTTTAATGCTATCGATTTTATTCTCCTTTGCTCAAAATGGTGATGGCAAGGCAGCCTCCAAAGCAGATGACCCAAAAATGAAATGGTGGAAAGATGCCAAGTTTGGCATGTTTATCCATTGGGGTATTTATTCGGTGCGTGCCGGCAAGTGGGATGATAAAACAACCTATGGCGAGTGGATCATGCACCAGGCAAAGATTCCCAGGGCAACCTATTCGGCATTGGCAAAACAATTCAATCCTACACAATTCAATGCAGAAGATTGGGTGAAGCTGGCAAAGTCAGCCGGTCAGAAATACATCGTAATCACAAGCAAACACCATGATGGTTTTGCGATGTTTAAATCCGATGCCAGCAGCTATAATATTGTGGATGCCACACCCTTTAAAAGAGATATTTTAAAAGAACTGGCGGAGGCTTGCAGAAAGCATGGTATGAAATTGGGATTTTATTATTCACAGGCGCAAGACTGGTTTCATCCGGGAGGTGCTGTTTCAGGCAATAAAGAATGGGATAGTACCCATTTGGGTGATATGAAAAAATACATTGAACAGGTAGCTGTTCCGCAGGTAAAAGAGGTGTTGTCGAATTATGGTGATGTTGCCGTTCTCTGGTGGGATACGCCAACCAATATGACCAAAGAAATGACACAACAACTAGCAGCAATTGCCAGGGAGTATCCCAATCTGATCACCAACAATCGCCTGGGCGCAGGCATGGGCGGCGATTTGGAAACGCCGGAACAATTTATTCCCGCAACCGGTTTTCCGGGCCGCAACTGGGAAGTATGCATGACCATGAACGGCCATTGGGGTTACAATGCCTGGGACGACCGTTGGAAATCTACCAAAGAGCTGACACAGAAATTAGTAGATATTGTTAGCAAGGGCGGTAATTTTTTACTGAATGTGGGGCCCAATGCCTATGGTGTTATTCCAGAGGTATGCCAGCAAAATTTACGGGAAATAGGAGAGTGGCTAAACAGAAATGGTGATGCTATTTATGGAACTACCGCCAGTCCTTTTGCTTACCTGCCCTGGGGAAGGGCTACCCGTAAAGGACAAACGATTTACCTGCATGTTTTCGACTGGCCGGCTGATGGTAAATTAACCGTACCGTTGGGCAATAAAATTTCCAGCGCCTATTTATTGGCTGATCCAAAAACCAACCTGAAAATTACCAAATCGAAATCTAACAATGTTTTACAATTACCCGCCTATGCACCGGATAAAGTAAGTGCGGTAATAGCCGTAGAATTTGAAGGGGAGCCAAAAGTATTACCGGTTGCTACGGCGGGTAAATCCATTACTGTTTCTTCAATAGACAGTACTTCAAAAGCTGCCAGCCTGAATGATGGTGATCCCAATACAAAATGGAAAGCCAAAAAGGGAGAAAGCAAAGCAAAAGTGGAAGTTGATTTAGGTCAGCCATATAGCATCAACGCAATGGCACTGATAGAACCATGGCACCCATGGTCGGGCATTCAACAGCAACACGAATTACAATATTTGGACGGCAAAGAATGGAAGTTGGTTGTAAAAGCTAGTACGGATGGAACCGGTGCTACGGATGCTTTTCAACCCGTAAAAGCGCAGAAATTCAGACTGCTTTTAGAGAATGCAAAAGAATCGCCTTCATTGGGCGAATGGATTTTGTACAGGGCTGAGTAATGAATGATTGGTAAGAGAAATCTATATAACAATTGGATACTATTTTGACAATAGTAATCTTTCAAAAAAATTGGTCATTAAAAATGAGTTGTTTTTTAAATCAGAAAATAATTTCAAAACCTAATAAAAGCTTCATGCTTTTATTAGGGGTAAGCTTGCTTTTATTAAGGTCTATAGTGGATGGTCAACCAGGAGTGAAGCAGACGGCCTCATCGCATCGGGTATACCCTTTTAATAATGGAGAAGTAATCCTGTTAAACTCATGGATTAAAATTAGAGAAAGTTTGAATATTAACTATCTGCATTCATTAGACGCAGACAGGCTCCTGCACAATTTTCGAATAAATGCTGGCCTGGTTTCCAACGAAGTTCCGTTAGAAGGCTGGGAAAGTCCACAAGTCGGATTGCGTGGTCATTTTACGGGTCATTATCTATCGGCTTGTGCCACTGTAATTCAACAATATAAAGATACTGTGCTTAGGCAACGAATCGCTTATATGGTAGATGAATTGAGTTTATGTCAGCAACATTTGGGCGGTAAATATTTAAGTGCTTTTCCTGAAAATGATTTTTCAACCCTGGAAAAAAAGTATGGTGAAGTATGGGCGCCTTATTATACCTATCATAAAATAATGCAGGGCTTGCTGGATGTGTATACCACTACCGGGAATAAAACGGCCTATCAACTGGTTTTAAATATGGGCTCATATGTGCAGGATAGAATGGCAAAATTACCCGAAGCTGAAATTGAAAAAATATTGTTTTCTGCTGCAGCCAATCCTTCCAATGAAGCAGGCGGAATGAACGAGGTGTTAGAGAACCTGTTTGCAGTTTCAAAGAATCCGGCGCATTTAAAATTAGCGGCTGTATTTCACCGTAAGTGGTTTAGCCAGCCCCTTGCCAATGGAAAGGATATCTTATCTGGTCTGCATTCTAACACCCATATTATTTTGGTAAATGGTTTTGCAAAACGATATGAAAATACCGGCGATGTTTATTATCGTAGGGCAGCGATGAATTTTTGGAACATGCTCGTATACCATCATTCGTATGTTAATGGATTCAGTAGTGGTCCAAGGCCGGTTGCTGCTACACCTACTTCCCGAACAGCCGAGCATTGGGGAGTGGCCGATCACCTGGCTGCAACCTTGAGCGGACAAACGGGGGAATCCTGCGTATCGCACAATACAGAAAAACTGACGGCTACTCTATTTGGCTGGACTGCAGCGCCCAAATATGCGGATGCTTATATGAATATGTTTTACAACGCCATTCTGCCAATTCAAAACAAGGAAGATGGCAGAAACGTGTATCATTTGCCCTTAGGTTCTCCCCAAAAAAAGGAGTTTTTAAAAGAGAATGATTTCCGTTGCTGCAACGGTACCGGAATTGAAGCATTTGGTCGTTTAAACGAAAATATTTATTTTCAGAAGGATGATAGCCTTTGGGTGAACATGTTTATTCCATCACAATTGAATTGGTCAAAAAGGGGTATTCAAATTGAGCAGGCTACTAATTTTCCGGAAAAGCCGGCAACCCGGTTGATTGTAAAAACCCAATCTTCAAAATCCTTTGTACTTAAATTGTTTATACCATCCTGGGCCGGTAGTAAAACCCGGTTGCACATTAATGGTAAGCGGGTCACAATTCCGATAAAGCCGCATTCTTATTTGACTATCAGCAGAGAATGGAAAAGCAATGATACCGTTGAATTAGATTTTTTATTTGATATTAGTTTAAAAACAATGCCTGATAATAAACAGGTAATTTCATTGATGTATGGCCCTGTATTATTGGCTTTTGAAACGGAAAAGGAATTGGTTTTAAAAGGCACCATTGATGAAATTTTGAAGGGAATAAAGAAGCAACCGGGAGGCCTGAAATTTTTGCTGCACAATGGTGGCATCAAATATACCCTCCTGCCGCTTTACCAAGTTTCTGAAGAATCTTATGGCGTATATGCCACCTTACGAAATGAGTATTGATAAATTCCAGTTCATATATTACAGATTGAATAAATGAAAAATACATTGTTAAAATTCTCAAATTGGTATCATGAAAAATATTGTCGCTGAAAAAAGTATAAACACGTGGGTCTTGGCAATACTGTTGCTTGCTACAGTAAAAGTTTATGCGCAAACCAATCCCTCACCCATAAACGTTAGCGGAATTTATCCAGGATTAAGTTATTTTAATGATGAAGGAGAGTGTGGAACCGGGGCCGTTGTGCCCTGGGCCGGAAAGTTATGGGTGATTAGTTATGGCCCGCATTTGCCATATGGATCATCAGACAAGTTGTATGAAATAACACCCGCGCTGCAACAAATTATACGATCGGAAAGTATCGGTGGCACGCCTGCGAACCGGTTGATTCACAAAGAAAGCAACCAGTTATTTATAGGTCCTTATGTAATTGATGCCAAAGGAAATGTTCGTGTTATTCCTGTAAAAGAAGCCCCGGGCAGATTAACTGGTATTGCCAGAAGCCTTACAGATCCTTCAAATAAAGTGATCATTGGTACTATGGAAGAAGGCTTTTACGAAGTGGATGTTCATACACTGGCTGTTAAAACACTGTACAAAGACGGCAATCAAATGAGAAAGGAAGGTGCCAAAGGTTACCAAAGTGATTTACTGTTAGGGGTACATGGAAAGGGGTTATATTCAGGCCAGGGGGTATTGGTGTATTCAAACAACGGTGAGCATGGGGAGAAGGCACTGGTTGATCCAAGGATTGAGGCTGGCTCTTTATCTGAATGGGACGGAGTTAATTGGAAACTGATCCGGCGCAACCAGTTTACTGAGGTTACCGGTCCTGGTGGAATTTACGGCAATGAAAATCCGGCTACCGATCCTATCTGGGCCACCGGATGGGATTACAGGTCGGTGATTCTAGCACTCAGGGATAAAGGTAAATGGTCATTTTACCGGTTGCCGAAAGCAAGCAATAGTTATGATGGTGCCCATGGCTGGAATACAGAGTGGCCAAGGATTCGAAATATTGGTACCAATGAAAAAAGAGATTACTTAATGACCATGCACGGTATGTTTTGGCGCTTTCCACAAACTTTTACTGCAGGCAATACTGCGGGCATTCGTTCAAGATCTGCTTATTTAAAAGTAATTGGCGATTATGCAAGATGGAATGATTGGTTGATATTTGGCTGCGATGATGCGGCAAAAAGTGAGTTCCTGAATAAAAGAAATGCAAAAGGCGGTATATCTGGTCCGGGTCAGTCACAATCCAATGTATGGTTTACAGACATTGACCAACCCGATCATACAGGAACTAAAGATGCCAGCGGTTCAGTGTGGTTGAATGAAACAATTGCCGCAGGTGCTATATCTGAACCTTTCCTGTTTGCAGGCTGGACGAACAGGATTGCCTGGATTAAAAATGAGGGTACTGGTGTGGTGAATTTTACCTTCGAAATTGACAAAGCCGGCAAGAACCAATGGAGTAAATTAAAAGACATTCGGGTACAACCAAACGGAACGGCATTGGTTAATTTTACTGCCAGTGAAACAGGGGAATGGGTGCGTGTGAGGGCAGATAAAGCATGCAAAGCGACTGTTTCATTTGTTTATAGTGATGCGGAAAAAAGAAGTACAATTGGCGCCACGATTTTTACCGGATTGGCCACGGTTGCAACTCAGCAATTGGTGGGTGGACTATTATATAGTTTGGGCGATAACCGCCGCTCCCTGGGAATTTTGGCCAACGTGGCCGGAATTGGCAAACTCACCGAAACAGACTATTATGAGATGGATGACAAAATGAATATTGTAGCCAAAACGGATGCCCCTGCAGCCTCTTTTATTCGTGAAAAAGTTGCCATACCCGGCCAGGTGGTTACAGTAGATGCAGGCTCCTATTTAATAACGGATGATTCAAAAAGGCGCTGGCGCTTACCGCTTGGTAATGAAAAATACAATGTGCTTATGAAACAGCGATCCCTGCGCATTTGCCGGGAAGTAGCTACCGAACGTGACCTGTTTAATTGCGGGGGTACTTTCTATGAATTACCCGCCGAAAACGCAGATGGCTATGCTAAGATACGGCCTGTCGCTTCTCATAATTTAAGGGTGAATGATTATGCGGCTTATCGTGGATTATTGGTGATGACAGGTATCGCAGCAGATGCCACATACAATCCGCACATTTTTAAATCAGCCGATAATAAATGTGCAGTATGGGCAGGCGCAATTGACGACTTGTGGAAACTGGGTAAGCCAGTTGGTAAAGGTGGTCCATGGGTAAACACTGCTGTGGAAACAAATATTCCCTCCGATCCTTATTTATTTGGTTTTTATGATAGCCGGAAGCTTACGCTTTCCCATCAATCCAATAAAACAGTAAAATTCAGGATTGAAATGGATCCAACAGGGGATCAAAGCTGGATGACTTATCAAACCATTTCAGTGAAACCCAATGAAAAACGGACCATCGTTTTTCCTGAAGCGGTGGAGGCACGTTGGATCAGGTTTGTGGCGGAAGAAAATACAACTGCAACTGTGTGGCTGGAGTATCAGTAAATTATTAATTAAAATATTTTGTATGGTTTAAGTATTTTATTCGTAAACACGCTGATGTGTTAGGTTAAATACTTTTTTTAAACCGAAACTTGTAAACTATTTTGATTTTGCTACAGTTACCTGGAGCAAATATTTATTCTAATAAACTTATAAGACATGTCATCATTACAATACAAAAATTTCATGAAAATGGTATTCGTTTTTTTGCAGATCAGTTTTTGCCTGGCCTCATTTGCACAACAACCCAAGCTGGATAAAAAAGGTAACCTCATTTCTATGGATGAGGTAGACATCAGCGCCATGGTGCAACCGCTCCCTGAAAAAAATAAGTTCATCGACTCCAGCTACAATATCTGGTGCGGCTCTGTTGCAAAGGGTAAAAACGGAAAGTTTTATATGTTATACAGTCGTTGGCCAAAAGCAAGTGGCCATGAAGCATGGATTACCCATTCTGAAATTGCCCTTGCCAAATCCGATAAACCCGAAGGACCTTACCGGCATGTAAAAGTAATTTTTCCGGCCCGTGGCAATCAATATTGGGATGGCGTTTGTACCCATAATCCTGCTGTCATTCAAAATAAGGGAAAATACTATCTTTTTTACATGGGGTCAACGGGCAAATCTTTTGTGAAACCGCATACTTCATACGATAATCCTAACTGGTGGGAATACCGCAACAACCAGCGAATAGGCGTAGCAGTAACGGATGATCCTGAAGGGGAATGGCAACGCTATGATCAGCCGGTATTGGACGTTAGCAAAGATTCAGCTGCTTATGATGCCTTGCTGGTATCCAACCCTGCCATCACAGTTGATGCAAAGGGAAAAGTCATCCTGGTGTACAAACAGGTGGAAAAGAACGGCACCATGAAAGGAGGCAGGGTTCGGTTTGGCGTAGCATTTTCAACATCTTTATCAGGTCCTTTTGTGAAACACGCTTCACCCGTTTTTGAAGCGAAGGACGGGGGTAAAGAATGGATGGTTGCAGAAGACCCTTATTTATGGACGTACAAGAAAAGTAATTATGCCATTGTAAGGGATGTGGTAGGAAAGTTTACCGGGGAGGCAGGTGCGTTGGCATTACTTAGTTCCAAAAATGGGATGGATTGGCTGCCAACAAAATATCCCAAAGTAATGCCCAATCACGTGCAAATGGAAGATGGATCAATGTCAGAAGATAAACTGGAAAGGCCTTGCCTATATACCGAAAAGGGATTGCCGGTTTTGTTGTTTGGGGCATTGGGATTAAATCATCGGCAACACTCCATTAACGTCGCAGTGCCACTGAAAAGGCCTGTTTTTAGTAGGAAGTAATCAGTGTATTTTAATAAATATTGTCAGAAAGAATAGTTGTTGTGCGGAGGGTTATCAACTACCTCCTGCTTCAGCTGGGGGATACGGATCAAATAGAATCTTGAACTTCGGCTTTTAGCTGAATTATTTACTCCAGGATCAATTAATCAATCAGTTGAATTCGTTGCCCTCAGATATTGTGATTTATTGCGCCTTTTTCTGATGAATATTTATGGAAGATGTGAAGACCCATTTTTGACAAAACGCATATTGAATGTTTTTATAAAATTCTTTTAAAAAAAAGTAAGAAAAAAACTCCCTTTGTTGAAAAATATCCGAATTCCAATTATAACCTGGCAAACCTACGCTGGTTGTTGAATACACTGATTGAAACATGTAACAGATCGGGTAAGCATTCCAGTGATAGTCAACAATGGAAATTGATATTGGCAAAATTAATTCCTTTTCCAACGGATAAAAATGGGTTAATGATTGGGAGCAACCAGGCAATTGAGATGTCGCACCGCCACTATCCGCATTTGTTGGCTTTGTATCCGTTGTTTCAATTGCACCCGGATGTAAAAGATAATAGCATTTTAGTAGATAAATCAGTGGACCACTGGCACAAAATAGAATCAGGCAAATCATTGGCAGGATATTCCTATACAGGTGCCGCATCTTTGTACGCTGCGTTGGGCTGGGGCGATGATGCCAACAAAAACCTGCAACAATTTTTAACTGGCAGTACGGGTATCAGCCAGTTTCATGCCAATACATTTTATACGGAAGTCGGTGGTAAAAACCCGGTCATTGAAACGCCGTTGAGCGGTGCGGCCTCGGTACTGGAAATGTTGCTACAAAGCTGGGGTGGTAAAATACGTGTATTCCCGGCCTTACCCACCGACTGGAAAGATGCAAACTTTAATGATCTGAGAGCTGAAGGTGGGTACCTTGTAAGTGCGGCTATGAATAGTAAACAATTGGATTGGGTGAAGGTGAAAAGTTTAACGGGAGAAGCTTTCATTATTAAATCCGTCAATGCTGATCAATTGCAACCAATTTCAGCTTCAAAAAAGTATGCTGTAAAGTATTTGGGTAATGGTGAAATTGCCATTCAATTGAAGGCCGGCCAAACCTTCCTGCTGGTGCGTAAAAGAAAGATGCAACCAAAGCTGGAAGCCGTGAAACACATCAATAATTTAATTCATCCATTTGGCGTAAAAATGGGAAAACAACTCAGTAAGAATCAGGATTGGCCGGTGGTGGATGTGATACGATAATGGCAAAGCAGAATTTTTTTTGATTCGTAAGATTAAGTGTATTTACTTAGTAATTGCGGGATACTGCATGATATATCGTACCTTTATTTATAATCGCTACTGAATGGACGATATTGGTGTTATTGCTAAATTACAAAAGCGTATTGCCTTGTACGAAGACATGAAAGCTTACGAGCAACTGTATGAGCTATTCTTTCCTAAATTATTCCGGTTCTCTCATTCCTTTGTTAAATCGAAAGAAGCCGCAGAAGAGATTGTTTCAGATGTATTCATCAAAATTTGGGAAATAAGAAGCAGTCTGACATCCGTTCTGGATTTGAAAGTTTACCTCTACACAATCACTAAAAATTTTTCGATCAACTACGTTACCAAAAATCATAAACTTCGTACCATTAACCTCGATGCTATTAACGACGCAAGTTTTTTAGACCAGGTAACACCGGAGGATTCTTTGATTTCGTCGGAAATTATTACTATGGTGAACACAGCGATCAATGGGCTTCCACCACAATGCCGCATCATTTTTTTTCTGGTAAAAGAAAGTGGTTTAAAATACAAAACTGTAGCTGACATCTTAAATATTTCGGTAAATACTGTAAGAAACCAAATGGCGATTGCCACTAAAAAAATTGCTGATCACCTTCCATTTTCCGTCAAGGCCCAATTCCTCTCGGTGCCTAAATTCTCTGAATGTTGAAATAAAATAAAAAAACTTTTAAATCCTTTAGTACATTTTTTCCTTTTCATTGTCTTACAGGTAAGAACAATTATGAAAGAGGAAAGACTTTGGGAATTGGTTAGCTTAAAACTTGCCGGTGAGGCATCTGAAGAAGAACTTAATGAATTAAAAAACTTTTTAGATGCAAATGCTGAATTTAGTTTAAAGGCCGATCAATATGAGAGTCTTTGGCAAAACCAATCTCCTGCCACTTCGACTGAAACAGAGGAGGCATTTGACCGGCATTTGCAGCGATTGAGCAATCATTTTTCTTCTCCTGCATTGCAGTACGAAAATGGAGAAAATCCTTTACCAGAGCCATCTTCCGGGAAAGCCCATCTAAGGCGATTGATCAGGGTTGCTTCACTTGCAGCGGCAGCGATTGTTGCCATATTTTTAATATACAAATTCAGCATACAACAGCAGGGTACAATACCTGAAGCAGCCAATATCGTTACGACCAAACCGGGATCAAAATCAAAAATAAATCTGCCGGATGGTACCCTTGTATGGTTAAATGCAGACAGCAAAATTACTTATACTGAAGATTTCAATGGCACGGAACGGGTAGTGGAATTAACCGGTGAAGCTTATTTTAATGTGGTTAAAGATAAAAACAGGCCATTCATCATTAATACAAAGTCCATCAAAATAAAAGTACTGGGTACTGCATTTAATGTACGTTCTTACCCCAATGAAAAAACCTCAGAAACTTCTTTAATACATGGGTCCGTAGAAGTTACTATGAACGATAGTCCGGATAAAAAAATTATTCTTAAACCCAATGAGAAACTGGTAGTAAAGGATATAACAATTAAGAGCCAGCAAAAAGAAAAAGACTTTGCGGTGGATGAAACGCCTTTATTGAAATTGGTTCCGTTGCATTATATAAATGGGGATAGCATCTCTGTGGAAACTTACTGGACGAAAAATAAACTGGCATTTGATGGTGAATCACTGGAAAGCGTTGCCAAAAAAATTGAGCGTTGGTATGCGGTTAAAGTCATTATAAAAGATGAGCGATTGAAAAGTGAAAATTACACCAGTGCTTTTGAAGATGAAAGTTTGTCTGAAGTGTTGAATGCGCTTAAGCTAACCGGGAATTTTAAATATACCATCAATAAGAAGGAAGTAACGATTACCAAATAGCAAAAGATACTGCGCTTTTAAAAATAGTTATAACGATTAATTATTCACCTAAATATTGCCTGCTTATGAGAAAAAACACATAACTACTTATCAAAAAAAAAGCGGAGAATGTCTCACCATTCCCCGCCCCGAACGAAATTGTTCTGCGCAAACAGAACCTGTAATTCTATTCTTAAACACAAATGTAAAATATGAAAAAAAATGAACATCGCAGGTCTTTTTTGACCCTGCGGTTAGCAATTAAATATTTATTGATGATCAAGCTTATAATAATATTAATATTTTCTTTAACCCTCCAGTCTTTTGGCCATGGATTTGGGCAGGGAACAATTAAGCTTTCGCTGAATAATGTAGAACTGAAGCAGGCGTTAAAATCCTTGGAAAGCCAGGGCGAGTACAGGTTTGTATATAAAGATAAGATTCTGCCGTCTGCTTCAAGAGTGAGTATAAATGTAGAAAATGCGACGATTCAGGAAGTGTTGGATAAAATACTTGAAAATACCTCAATCGGTTACAAACAACTCAACGACCAGTTGATTGTTTTAACGCAGAATGACAACGGAATGCCGGCAACGCAGGAAAAAGTAGTTAATGGAAAAGTGGTAAATGAACAAGGGGAGCCGCTGGCAGGAGTAACCGTTAAGGAAAAAGGAAGCAATAACGGAACTGCATCCAAAGACGATGGCACTTTTTCCATAAACGTAACAGATGCAAATGCAGCATTGATAGTAAGCGCCATAGGGCATCTTACTCAAACGGTTGAATTAAAGGGCCAGGCCAATATTACCGTTCGCATGGTGGCCTCTATAAATAAAATGGATGAAGTGGTAGTGGTAGGTTATGGTACGCAAAGAAGAAGTACCATTAGTGGAGCCGTATCAAGTGTAAAAGCAAGCGATCTTGAAAATATGCCGATCATGAGGGTAGAGCAGGCTTTGCAGGGAAGAGTTTCCGGTTTAACCATTGCTGCTAGTTCCGGTCAACCTGGCTCAGGTTCTACTGTAAGGGTTCGTGGTACTACTTCTATCAATAATAGCGATCCGTTGTATGTGGTGGATGGTTTGCCGTTGGATGGTGGTATCGATAATATCAATCAGTCTGATATTGAGTCTATTGAAGTTTTAAAGGATGCCGCTTCTGCTGCTATCTATGGTGCCCGCTCTGCCAGCGGCGTTATTTTGGTAACCACTAAAAAGGGTAAGGCTGGTAATATGCTGGTGCATTACAATGCCTACTACGGCACACAGGCACCTGCAAGAAAACTTAAATTACTGGATGCAACACAGTATGCTACTTTAATGAATGAATCATCTGTTGCAGGTGGTATGGGAATCAGGTTTGCAGATCCTGCTTCTTTTGGCAAGGGAACCGACTGGCAGGAAATTATTTTTAACAATGCTGCTAAAATTCAAAATCACGAATTGAGTATCAGCGGTGGATCAGATAAATCTACCTACTATTCATCTTTTGGTTATTACGACCAGGAAGGAATCGTAGCTTCTGATATTTCAAAATACAAAAGGTTCAGTTTGCGGTTTAACTCAAATCATAAAGTAAAACCATGGCTAACTTTTGGAAATAATATTGGCTACTCCTATATCAAAAGTTCTGGCATTGGCAACACCAACAACGAATTCGGAGGCATCCTCAGTTCCGCTATCAATTTAGATCCTATCACACAGGCCGTGGTAACAGATCCTGCTCAACAAGCCGCTTATCCAGCCAATGATCCGACAAGACCATTTATAAGAG
Source organism: Ferruginibacter sp. (assembly GCA_031424955.1). Taxonomy (GTDB): domain Bacteria; phylum Bacteroidota; class Bacteroidia; order Chitinophagales; family Chitinophagaceae; genus Ferruginibacter. Next base: position 27,961 of record JANPIJ010000177.1, read on the forward strand.
ATGGTTTTGGAAATCCTTATGGCGTTTCGCCTTATGTACAAAATGAAATGTCAAATCCATTGGCTTATATACAAACGCACCTTGGTAACAATGGTTGGTCGCACAATATGATCGGCAATGTGTTTGCAGAAATTGAACCCATTAAAGGTTTAAAAATCAGATCTTCTGTTGGAACAAAACTAGCCTTTTATGGCAGTGAAAATTTTAACCCGTTTTATTATTTCAATCCTACAAATTTAAATAATTCAAGAAAGTCATTCAGCCGTCAAACCAATCAAAGTCTTAACTGGACAGTAGAAAATACCGCTTCCTATACAAGGTCGTTAGGGCTGCATAATCTTACTTTTTTGGCGGGAACCGGGGCCTATGTTGAAAATATTTCAAAAGGTCAGAACTCAAATTATGACAGCTTACCAGCTAATATCAATGGATATAAGGATGCAGCTTCCATGAACTATTCAGTGGTTTCAAAATCAACCACGTCATCAGGCTGGCAGGGAACAGAGCACAGAATTAGTTCTTTATTTGGTCGCATCATTTACAATTACAAAGAAAAATACCTCTTCACAGCTTTGGTACGCCGTGATGGATCAAGTCGATTTGGCAGCAATAATAAGTACGGATATTTCCCTTCTGCTTCTGTTGGTTGGGTAGCAAGCAAGGAAGATTTTTGGCCATCTAACAATACCATTACTTTTCTTAAAGTACGTGGTTCTTATGGCGTTACCGGTAACGATAATATTGGCGACTTTCAATATATTTCAACCGTTGGCGGTGGCAGAAACTATACTTTTGGAAACGATAATTACGTGATCGGATTTAGTCCGAATGCACCTTCCAATCCCGATCTGAAATGGGAAGAAACAAGCCAGTTGGATATTGGTTTTGATGCATCCTTGTTTAGAAACTTCAGTTTAACCATTGATTTGTATAATAAGAAAACAACCGGTATGTTGAGGCCGATAATTTTGCCGGGTTATGTTGGAACTAACGGAAATCCCACTGGTAACGTGGCTTCTATGACCAACAAAGGATTTGAAATTGAATTGGGCTACAATAAAAAGTTTGGGGATGTAAGTGTAAGCCTGAAAGGAAATGCTTCTTACCTGAAGAATGAAATTACAGAGATGGGTACTGTTGAATACACAACCGGTGCATCTTTCCAGGCAAGTACTTATGAATTAAGCCGTTTACAGGTAGGGCATTCAATCGGTGCATTTTACGGATTTCAAACAATGGGCATATTTCAAAATCAGGCTGAAGTGGATGGCTATGTTGGTAAAACAGGTATTCTGATTCAACCAAATGCAGCGCCCGGCGATTTTAAATATGCAGACTTAAATGCAGATGGACAAATCAATGCAAGTGACCGTGCATTTATCGGAGATCCTACTCCAAAATGGTCCTTTGGTTTTACTGCCAACACGGCTTACAAAGGATTTGATGTGGTATTCTTCGGGCAAGGTGTAGCCGGTAACGATATATTTAACGGTCTTCGCCGGTTAGATCTTCCTGCTGCCAACTGGACAACATCAGCACTTGGCCGCTGGACAGGTGAAGGAACATCTAACACATTTCCACGACTAATCAGCAGCGATCCGAATAAAAATTTCAGTAACCCTTCTGCATTCTATTTACAGTCAGGAGATTATTTCAGGATCAAAACACTACAGTTAGGATACTCATTCCCTTCTTCTATGATTTCAAAAGCTGGGTTTTCAAAACTACGTGTATACGTTATGGGTAATAACCTGCTAACCTTTACAAAATACGAAGGATTTGACCCGGAAATTGGTGGTGGAAGTTATGGAATTGACCGTGGTTACTATCCACAGTCAAGGTCATTTATGGTAGGTTTAAATGTAGGTTTATAAACTTTAAATTTTAAAGAATGAAAAAGAAAAACATAAAATATATAATATTATTTTTTACAGCTTTTACATTGTTAACGGCCTGTAAAAAGGATTTTCTGGAAGTAGAACTGGTCGGTGATACTTCACTGGAAAGCAATTATTATAAAACGCCTGCAGAAGCATTCGCAGGGTTGGTTTCGGTGTACGATCCGCTGGGTACGGAAGCCGGTGGTATTGATAACACTTATGCAAACCGCCTTGGACCTTTAAATGCAGCTTCAGATGATTGTTTTGCAGGTGGTGGTGGTCCAACAGATATGGATACCTGGCAGGCATGGAACAAATACACTCTGGATGCAGCCAAAGGTCCGCAAGGTGCCTTTTGGAGCAGGAACTATACCGGCATTTACCGGGCTAATTTGTTGCTTACAAAATTGAATGATGTACCCGGATTGGTAGTGCAACAAAAAAACAGATTCATTGCTGAGGCAAAATGGTTAAGAGCGTATTATTATTTTAACCTGGTGCGTCTTTTCAAAAATGTACCCTTGTTTACTGCACCAATACCAACTGCCGATATTTTTACTTTAACACAAGCCAAACCTGCAGATGTGTATTCGCAAATTGAAAAGGATTTAAATGAAGCAATTCCTGCGCTTCCTACAACTGTGCCAAAATCAACCGAGGGTGGTCGTATTACGATGGGGGCTGCAAAAGCTTTGTTGGGAAAAGTTTTGTTGTATCAAAATGACAACAGCAAGATGCTGCAGGCTGCAACTATTTTTGAAGATATCAATAAAGATGGTAACGCCTATGGTTATCGCCTGGTTGCAAATTATGCAAATATTTTTCGCCCGGATAACAAGTTTAACAGCGAAGCTATTTTTGAAGTAGTACATACCACCGTTGGTAATGGCGGATGGGGTAGCTGGCCAAATTTTGAAGGCAATGTTGCTGTGCAAATGTTTGGCGCAAGATCTTACTCCGGACCGGTTTACCTGAATGGCTGGGGCTTTAACCCGATTACGATGGATCTTGTAAATGTAATGAAGAATGATCCCCGCTATCCTTATACCATCGCTAATATCGATAGTTTAAAATCGGCCGGCGCTGCCAGTTATGAAGCCAGTTATCAAAACACCGGATATTTTATTCAGAAATTTGCGCCTTTGCAACAATGGAAATCAAGTGGAAATGGTAATTATGAATTGAATTTCCCGAATGATGAAATTGAAATCCGCCTGGCAGATACTTACCTGATGGAAGCAGAAGCATTGGTACGCGGAAGTGGAGATATGGTAAAAGCTGCATTTTATTTAAACGCCGTTCGGGCACGTGTTGGATTAAGTCCTGTTGCTGCTACACTTGATAATATCTACAACGAACGCAGGCTGGAATTGGCAACAGAAGGGCATCGTTGGTTTGATCTGGTACGTACCGGTAGAGCCGCTGCTGCACTGGCCTCAAAAGGCTTTGTAGCAGGCAAACATGAAGTGTTGCCGATACCACTTACCGAGCTTAATAATACAAAGCTTGTTCAAAACCCGAAATATTAAAATCACTACCAATGCTGCTTCTAATAAGTAAATACTGGATGCCTGTTCAAAAAAATCAATTCAATAAGTTATTGATGCTTCGTTGAATTACAGGTTGAATAGCCATTATGCTAAGACTTTCAAATGGTAGCATTGGATTCATAAAACTTAATATAACTCTTTATGATCATCTCTATAAAAAATATAAAGCTGGCTATTTTTTCTGCCGCTTTATCAACCACCTCATTTAATATCGGTTGTACTCCGGATAGTAAAGATTTTAGCTTACCGGCAACCATATCCGCAGTAACATTTACTGCAACACCGCTGGCATCCAATCCAAACTTTATCGTGGTTAAAAATACCACGCCAGGTGCATTTCTGTTGCTGTGGGATTACGGAAATGGAGGTACCTCAAAAAAGGAATCGGATACTGTGTTGTATGACGTAAAAGGCACTTACACTGTAACACTAATTGCATTCAATGCAGGTGGCAAAAATTCCGTTTCACAAGCCATTACCATTGCCAGGGATTATGATGGCGTGGAAAAGCTACAGGGTGGTGATATGGAAACAACATCTCAGTCAAAATGGACGGTATTGAATACCGGTGGTACACAAACTGGTATTGCATTTACAAATGGCGTTTTGAAATTCACCAACAGCGGCGACGCCAACGGTGCCATCTACCAGGCAGTAAATGTGATTGCTGGAAAGAAATACACGTTTGCTGCAGATATCGCAGGCAGCGGTGCAACCAACACCTGGTTTGAAATTTATTTCGGTAAAACGGTGCCTGTTCAGGGATTCGATTATTCAGATAACCAATACATCGCTATGAATACCTGGGCTGGGTGCGGCGTGTCTCCTTTTAGCGGTAATTTGGCAACCATTGGCTGTGGCGGAAATGGTGCCGGTAAAAATGGCGTGATGAGCTTTACAACTTCCGGTACAATATACCTGGTGATTAAAGTAGGAAGCTGTTGCGGTGGTAACCTCGGAACAGGCATGACGATTGATAATATCAGCCTGAAAGAAAAATAGAATTATTGATCCTCCACAGGTAATAACATAAGTGCCGGCCTGTACAAGTAGCGCCGGCATTTTTTAGCATGCTATTTACCTATTAAATCAATGTTGTTTAAATAAGAGCAACGCATCCCTTCGCTGTTATAAAAAAACGGCTGACCAATTTTGCTAATATTATAAAATACTACGATGAAAATTTTTCTAAAAATACTTTTAACTCCAGTCATCATAATATTCCTGCTCCCATTCAATGGTTATTCACAGGGGTTTTTACAGGCTAATAACACCAAAATAGTAAATGGAAATAACCAGGAAGTATTGCTCAGGGGAATAGGACCGGGTGGTTGGATGTTGCAGGAGCCTTACATGTTGGGGCTTTCCGGTGTTGCAAACAATCAAACACAGATACGCAACAAAATTAAAGCGCTGGTGGGCGATGCCAATACCACTACATTTTACAATGGCTGGCTCAATAATCACCTCCGCAAATCAGATGTTGATTCATTAAAATCGTGGGGGTTTAATTCGATCCGTTTACCAATGCATTTTAATTTGTATACACTACCTGTGGATCAGGAACCAGTGGCAGGCCAGGATACCTGGCTTACGAAAGGATTTACGCTTACAGATAGTCTGTTAAGCTGGTGCAGGGCCAATCAAATGTACCTGATACTCGACCTGCATGCGGCACCAGGCGGGCAGGGAAAAGATGCAGCCATATCCGACTATGATAATACCAAAGCATCCCTGTGGGAAAGCGCCGCCAATCGTCAAAAAACAATTAACCTGTGGCGAAAAATTGCGGAGCGATATGCAAATGAAACATGGATAGGTGGATACGATTTGATCAATGAAACCAATTGGGGATTTCAAAATTTATCCGCAGATCCAAACGGCTGTTCTGAAAGTGGCAACGTACCCTTACGTCAATTGTTGATGAATATTACAGCAGCCATCAGGGAGGTAGATAACAATCATTTACTGTTTATAGAAGGCAACTGTTGGTCTGGTAATTTTAATGGCTTGTTTCCATTATGGGATATGAATATTGCCATCAGTTTTCATAAGTACTGGAACTATAATAATACGGCTTCCATACAGGGGATTTTAAATTACAGAACCACTTATAATGTGCCGGTATGGATGGGGGAGAGTGGAGAAAATTCAAACTCCTGGGACAAGGCAGCCATTACACTTTTAGAACAGAATAAAATTGGCTGGGCCTGGTGGCCGGTTAAAAAGATGGGTCTCAATTGTCCGCTGGAAGTAAAAGTATATCCAGGGTTTCAGGATATCATCAACTATTGGAAAGGCAATGCCTCGCAGCCATCGGTACCGGTTGCCTTCAACAGTTTGATGCAGCAGGCGGAAAACCTGAAAACCGAAAATTGCATTTACCACAAAGATTTTATTGATGCAATGTTCAGGCAGGTGCAAACCAATGCAACCGTACCTTTTAAAACCCATCTGGCTACTGATATTATTTATGCAACCGATTATGATCTTGGCCCCAATAATGCTGCTTACTACGATTTGGATACTTCAGATTTTCATGTATCCACCGGCAATTATACTGTATGGAACCAGGGCTGGCAATACAGAAATGATGGAGTTGATATAGAAGCCTGCACCGATGCTACCAGCAACGGATACAATGTTGGCTGGACACAAACTGGAGAATGGATGCAATATACCATACAGGTAGCTTCAACAGGTTTATATGATTTAAAAGTAAGAACTGCCGGAGGAGCAGGTCAATTGTTGGTGAAGGGCAACGGTGCAGATCTTGCAGCAGCAATTAATATCCCTACCACAGGAGGTAGCCAGGCATGGCAAACCATTCAGCTAAGCGGGGTTAACTTAACAGCGGGCACCAATACCATTCGACTGTATATACAAGCCGGTGGTTTTAATCTTAATTATTTTCAATTTGTTCAATCTTCTGTAGTGCCGGTTAAACTTCTGGAATTTCATGGCGAAAAATCCGTCAACAAAAATAACATTTACTGGAGAACGGCAACAGAAGTCAACAATACCGGGTTTAAAGTACAACGAAGTGTTGATGGTATTTTTTTCAGCACTATTGGTACGATAATATCAAAAGCTCAAAACGGAAACAGTACAGCAGAGCTTAAATATTTTTATAATGATTTACAACCGATAAAAGCGATTAATTTTTATCGTTTACAGCAACAGGATTTTGATGGCAAACTTTATTACAGCAACATCATTAAAATTGACAATACAGAGGGTAAAAAACTTTCTGTTGCTTTGATACCAAATCCTGTTAAGGATTTTGCCACTTTATCCATTGCAAGCTCAACCAGTCATCACATAAAACTTAATTTATATAGCAACGATGGTAGACTGTTATGGAGCCAAAAGCAGTTGTTAACGGTCGGCCAGCAAAAACTTATAATCCCTATGCAGTATTTGCGTGCCGGAAATTACCGGCTTGCGATTACTGCTGAAACCGAAAGAGTTGTTTTTAATATTCATAAACAGTAGTGAAAATCAACCTTTGAACATAAGTATGAAAGTAGTGAGAAAAAAAATTGTATTGAAAATAATTTGACCCGGAATACACCCTTCCCGGGTTCAATGCCTGAAATGTTGGAACAGCCGGAATCTTTGCATCGGATAGTAGAAGAAACAGCAATGGCATAGATATAAAAAGTGTATATCCTATACAATTTGGTCCGGGAGTTGGGGTAAATAATAACGACAATGATGACTGGCTGGTAACGACAAAAGTTGATTTAAAAAAGGTTAGGCCGGATGTAGGAGTAACCATAAAAAATGAAGTAAATGGAGCCTTTGCATGTTTAAATTATGTTTATAATAAGATCCCCGGCGTTTATGCACAATATTTATATTTTTTCAGAACCCCGGGCACTTATACCATCACTTTTGTTGCAAAGTGATATTAATCAAATTGAAAGCAAGGAAGTAGTGAGGAAAATTCAGCTTACTATGCTGCCTTAAACAACATATCAATTACACAAAAAAAGACCGAATGGAAATCCGGTCTTTTTTTGTGTTCAATAGCCAGTGCTTTTTTTGAAGCGTTGTAGTTTTGTATGTTCCCGATTGGAAAGGCTATTTGTCCTACTCAATGACCAAGTGCAATTGCGATAACCCCGTAGGCCCATGCCTTCATAAATGCCCCCAATGTCTGAATAAATGGATTATTCATTCCTTCGAAAATAATTAATATATCTATCGAAAATGATTGCGGAATCGTTTTCGATAGATATTATTGATTGGGAGCTTGCTTACTTTTAACATGGTAATATGATTAACAATACCTTTATTTTTTACAAATCTTTATAGATAGGTCATCGAAAAGATTTATTTATTACAATAACTAAAACAATTGCTGTATGAAAAAAATGAATTCTTCATTTTCATTAACGATTTTCCTTTTATTCTTCCTTTTAAGTACCGTAAAAGTGTTTTCACAAAATCCTGTTTTCAAGGGTACTGTAACAACCGTTGATGGAAAAGCGGTGGAACGGGCTTCTGTTATCATTAAGGGAGAAGCATCCGGAGTAACTACTGATTTTAATGGTGCATTTTCCATTAGTGTTCCACCCGGTAAAGTAATTGTCATTTCAGGGATAGGATACCAAACGATGGAAATAAAGCCAATTTCCGGCAAGCCGATTTCTGTAGCGCTTATCCAGGTGAATGCTAATTTGGACGAGGTGGTTGTAGTCGGTTACGGTTCTCAAAAGAAGGTTAACCTCAGCGGTTCTGTGGTAGCTATAAAGGGAGAGTCACTTGCAAGAAGAAACACACTTCAGACCTCGCAGGCCTTGCAAGGGATGGCAGCCGGGGTAACCGTTACTTCTAATAATGGCAAGCCTGGTAAGGAGGGTACTTCCATTCGTATCAGGGGCATTGGTACTATCAACGACAATAACCCGCTGGTATTGGTTGATGGAGTTGCTTCTGCTGTAGATGCGGTTGATCCAAACGACATCGAAAGTATGTCGGTTCTCAGGGATGCTGCATCTTCTTCTATTTACGGCTCCCGTGCGGCAAATGGTGTAATTCTGATTACCACCAAACGGGGGAAATCGGACAAGGTTATGGTAACCTATAAGGGAACCGTTGGCTTTACGACACCTTTGAGCCTTCCTACAAATGCCAGTGCCTGGGATTATATGACGCTTTACAATGAAGCCAACGGAAATGATTTGCGCAATGATGCAGGTGTTGCAGGTGGGGTTGTATATAACGTTAACCAAATTGATGTTTGGAAGAATGCAACGGACCGTGATGCCTATCCCAATTCGGACATGGTACGGGAAACCTATAAGAATAGAGCAGCACAGACCCAACAATACCTTGGGTTTTCTGTGGGCAATGGCAAGTTCAGGTCAAACACTTCATTGAACTTCAGCAAGCAGTATTCAAATTTACCCAATACGGATTATAAGCGTTATGGTATTCGCACCAACAATAGTTACACCGTCAGCAAATACCTTGAATTTGGCTTTGATCTTTCCTCCCGTTATACTCATATCAATGATGCGGCACCAGGCACTGAAATTGAGCAGATGCTTAGGCAACCGGCTATTTTTCCTACCCGTTATTCAAATGGCGTATGGGGATCCAGTTATGCAGGTACACCACACGTTATGCAAGCTATATTTGATAAACTGAACATGAGATACGAAGATTACCAGGAAACGCTCGCCAGGCTCTATACCAAAATCACTCCTTTTAAAGGTATGCAGTTTCTTTTCTCTTACACACCGAAAATAAATACTGACATTTATAAGGGTGTTACCAAACAAACAGCTCTTTATAATTACCAAACCGGCGCAGTGATATCTGCACCAAGCGGACTGGCAAGCATGTACGAAACAAGGGATGTAACCAACGAGAATGATCTCAATGCGCTGGCAACCTATACCAAATCCCTTGGTAAGCATGATATCACTTTGTTGGGAGGGTACCAGTACCTTACCAATAATTACAATCAATTGTACGGAACCAGGCAAGGGAATAATTTCCAGCAGTTTGAAGAGATCAATGCATTCGATCCTACCGGGCAAATAACCAACGGCTTTACAACCCAATGGGCTTTGCAGTCCTATTTTGGCCGTTTGAACTATGCCTTTGATGGCAAGTACCTTTTGGAGGCCAATGTCAGGTACGACGGCTCATCCCGTTTTGCCAATGGTTACAAATGGGGCCTTTTCCCATCTTTTTCTGGTGCATGGCGTTTCTCAAAAGAGAATTTTATGAACGAATTCAAATGGCTGCACGATGGTAAGTTACGTGCATCCTGGGGTAGGCTTGGAAACCAATCAGGCCTGGGTTCAAATTATCCTTTTGCCACGAATGTCGCAACCAATCAATACACCGTTTTTGGTGGTGCATTGAATCCCGGATACGCACCCCTTAATTACGCATTGAATGATATTACCTGGGAGACAACCAGTATGATCGACATTGGTGCCGACTTATCTTTCTTTAAAGGAAAACTAGATGTAAGCTTTGACTGGTACAAAAAACAAACAGATAATATTTTGCTCAATATGGCTATTCCCGGAGTTATGGGGTATGCCAACTCACCAAAGCAAAATGCAGGTTCTGTGGAAAATATAGGTTATGATATAACCATGTCACATAACAATACCGTTGGGGAATTTTATTACAAGCTGACTGGAATTATGTCTGACGTAAAAAATCAGATTACAAATCTTGGTGGATTGGCTCCGCAGATCAGTGGTACACGGGTAAGACAGGTAGGTTCACCAATTGATGCTTTTTACGGGTTACAGGCGGATGGTCTTTTCGCCTCATTCAAAGATGCGAGAGCTTATCCGGTTACTCAATTTGGAAAATTGCAGGGTGGGGACATCCGTTATAAAGACCTGGACGGAGATAATAAAATAACAGGTAGTGATCGTGTAGTTCTTGGAAATCCTATTCCACGTTACACGTATTCGCTTGATCTATATACCGCCTTTAGAGGATTTGATTTTGCTGTGTTTTTACAGGGAGTGGGAAAGCGTGATGCCTACAATGCGGGTTGGGATGCTTATCCATTTCAAAATGCTTCCACCGCTTTGGTGCAACACCTCGATCGCTGGTCTGAGGCAACCCCCAATGCAAATGCAGCGGCTCCCCGTTTGTCAATCAATCAGCAATCCAACAACCTGCAACCTTCAACCTTCTGGCTAGTCAATGCTGCCTACATGCGGTTGAAAAACATTCAGTTAGGATATTCTTTGCCAACGCAACTGGTGAAAAAAGCGGGAATGTCGGGTGTACGATTCTTTGCCAGTGGTAACAACATATTTACATCGAGCAAAATGCCTGCAGGGAATGACCCGGAATCACCTGAAAATACGAACAACTTTGTACCGTTACTCGCTACTTACACATTTGGAGTGGAAATTAAATTTTTATAAAAGTAAATAAACAGATAAAGAGATGAAGAAATACTTAATATACGTGGCTGGCATGCTGTTCATGCTTGTTACTGGTTGTGATAAAAATCTGGAGCGTTATCCGTTGGATTCACCTTCAGCAAGCACTTTCTACACCAACGATGTCGAAATCCAGGGAGGAGTAAACGCTTGTTACAAGTTTATTGTAGCGGGAAACAATGGGTATTTTGCACCGGAATTTAGTTATGATGCGTTGGCTGAAACGGTATTTATTCGTGGCGGCGGTTTTGCCCAGAATGTGATGATGTCTGTCGTGGATTTCAAAGAAGGGCATTTCAGGAACTTGTGGCTCAATATGTACCAGGGGATTGCCCAATGTAACCTGATGCTCCAGAAGATTGA
>JANPIJ010000178.1:0-8272 GCA_031424955.1 Ferruginibacter sp.
GCTACCATAATTTTATATTCTTCATCAAATGATGAAAATGTTCGGGGATCATCTAAAGAAATTGCAAAGCAATCATAAGATGCAGTATCTGAAGGATTGGGCATAATCCTGGGAAAAAGCCTTAACAATCCTAACCAACCGTAAGCAGGAAATCCATACACACATTGGTAGCCCTGTTCATGTGCAATATCAAATCCAACCCTCATCATCGCAAAAGCAGGATGATTATAATCGCGGATATTTTTCATTCTGAAATCGCTGCTTAATATCGGTGAAGACCCTCGTAAGGCTTTTATTTCCTGTCCATCCACCATCATCCTGGATGGGGAGTAAATGATCTGGCCAACTATTTTGTCATGGTCATTTTCGGCAACTACTATCAAACATTTGCCATAAGGTGTATTCAAAAACCAGGTATCAAATTGTTCAGCAGTAATTGCGCCCCAGCCTGATTCTTCTTTCCATAAATCCAGGATGCCCTCCCTGTCTTTTTCTTCGAAAAGCCGATATGTTATTTGTTCTGTGGAAGTTTCCATCATCAGTTTGTTGAAGGTTAATTAAAATGGTGGTATTTGTACAAATCAGCATACAGTGAACCTTTTTGTATCAGCGCATCATGCGTGCCCATTTCTACAATAGTTCCATTTTGAATGGTAATGATCTGGTCGGCATGTTTGATTGTTGACAAGCGGTGCGAAATAAGAAATACCGTTTTGCCTTTTGAAAATTTATTGAGTGCTTTAAAAATCTTAGCTTCGGTATGAGCATCTACGGCGGAGGTGGGCTCGTCTAAAATAAGGATGGGTGCCTTTTTCAAAAAGGCCCTTGCTATTGATATGCGCTGTCTTTCACCACCCGAAATTGATCCGCCTGCTTCGCTCAGTTTGGTATCATAGCCGTTGGGTAATTTCAGGATAAAATCGTGTATCTGCGCCGCTTTGGCCGCTTCGGTAATCTCTTCAAAAGAGGCGTCGGGGTTGCCAAATGCAATGTTTTCCGCAATGCTCATCGGGAATAAAAATGGTTCCTGCAGTACCAGTGAAATATTTTCACGAAGGGAATGTAATTTCAGGTCGGCAATATCTATTCCGTCTACCAGCACCTTGCCTTCCCACGGATCATAAAAACGGCAGAGTAGTGAAATCAAAGATGTTTTACCGGTACCTGTTGGGCCAACAATAGCAATCACCTGGCCCGGTTCTACTTTAAAAGAAATATTATTCAGAATTTGTCTGTCAGCGCCATCGGGGCTTTCATACCCAAAACTTACATTTTGAAATTCGATGGCACCTTTTGGTGAGGCCAGGTTGATAGCATCCGGCGATTCCTCTACAATCTCCTCCGAGTCCAGTATATCAAAAACTCTTTTTCCCCTGGCACTGATGGCTATAGCACCTCCAACGGCTGTGGCGAGTGAATTAACTGGACTATACAATGCTGGTAAATACAGCAGGAAAACAATGAGATCCCCGGCTGACAACAGGCCATGCATCCCCCGATAGGCACCAAGGCTTAATAACACTGCTGAAATAAGCCCGGTGATCAATATCGTTAGCTGGTTGTAGGTCATAGACACTTTGTTTGCTATCACAAATGCCTGGCTAAACTCCTGCGCATGTTCCTTTAATTTTTGTTGCATAAAAGATTCCCGGCCAAATGCCTGGATAACCTTCATGGAAGAAAGGCTTTGCTGAACGAAGGCAGAAAAAAGTCCCTGGGTTTTATATTGAACCTGCGTGGTATCGTTCATCGGTTTTACAAAAAAAGCCAATAGTATTCCAAGGGCGGGTACTACCGAAAAAGCCACCAGGGCCAGCACCATATCAATACTTGCCATGATATAAAACATGGCACCCAGGCAAACCAACGAGGCCACCGCAGGAAGTATAATCTGGGCTACTAAAAAGTAAACAACAAACACGTCGCCACTCATCCGCTGCAATAAGTCACCAACCAGGTTTTTGGTATAAAAGGATAATGACAGGCGTTGCAATTTGCTGAAAAAATCTATTGTGAGATCGTATACCAGCCGTTGCGCCAGGCTGATGGTATATTTAAATAATACCAGGGTGGTGACAGTACTGCCCACCACAATTATAACCAGCAGCGCAATGAATGCCATTAATAACTGCGGTTTATTGGCCAGCAGGGGGCTATTAAAAAAAAGCGTTTGCACCAATGAAGGCAATGGCCGGTCAGACAAGACATTGTCTATAACCAGTTTGATCGGTAGCGGTTTGGCCACTTCAAACAACACACCCAACAAACCCAAAAAAGCCAGCAGCAAGAGCCTTGCCTTATATTTTGAGATATAACTCCATAACCGTTTTAAAACATAGAACCTTTTCATCACAATAATTTTAGTTTTATCAAACAGGTATCAGGTTAAATAATTTTATAAAAAATAATTACATATTACGGGACGAAGATTACTACTATTACTAAGCTCGAAACCATTTTTTTCGAAATGCATTTACAAATCTGCCTTTGCCCGTAAAGAAGTTTTCTTTCTCCGGCTCTTCGTGAACCACTACGTACACGGGGTTTTCCTGTTGAATGGTTGATACCTCTGCTAATTCTTTTACCGGGGTGGTACCCGGAATTGCTTCCCGGAATGCCTTATCTAAATTGTTAAGTAAAACAGCCGTATCAGCAATATATTCCCCTACAATTACCGATATCAAAATTGCTAAAATCCCACTCACCATCCATGCTTCGTTTACAAGGGCCAGTATACAAAGCAACACCAGAAAACCGGATATGTAGAAATTGGAACGGGAAGGGAGGGTCCATGTTTTTAAGCGAACAAACTGTCTGCCTGCGCCATGTTCTTCAATTGTTAATAAGGCCCTGTTTACAGATACAATGCCGTTGCGTAACTGGATATCCCAACGATCAAAATCTCCACCCCGCTGAATTCTTGTTTTGGAGCCGATCAGGTTTTTTTCAATCAGCGTTAACCATTCTTCTATCGGCTGCCAGGTTTCTGACCAATAGGTTAATACCTGAGGCCGGAGCATAAAAAGAAATTTCCTTGCTGGCTTGCTCCCTCTTTTTCGCCAGGGGGTTAGCCCATGTTTTAGCCTGCCATATAACCGGGCTACCGGTTGTATAATATGAAGAACAATGATCAGTAAATAATATTTCCATTTTCTTCGTTCCCGGGGCAACAGGGTGTTTTGATAAGCGCTTGTAAATGCCTGTAACACGATCACCAGCAAGGAGGCAATAAATAGTGTCAATGCCCATAAAAGGGGAGCCCAGAATAAGCCAAGGAAAGAAAGCATACCCAGGAAAGCCACCACAAAATACCATTCCGGCATCAGGGGCAGTGCGTTTACCAATCCATCACATGGCTGGTATACCGATTGGAAAAGTGCAGACCCCCATGTGCCGTGAAATACTTTATCTTTTTTAAGTTTAAGGGGGATGGTACATCCATTACCATAAATGCGGCCTGCCCAGGTAAGGTGCCCAAAGCCATTGTATTTTTCGGGCCACTTCATTTCCAGTAAAGCCTCAGCTTTTCCATATCCCTTTTGCTGTTTCCAGTAAGCCTTTATAGAATTCCGGCGATGGTGCCATACCAATGCGGAGGGATGAAATCCAATAGTGCCCCCACTTTTTTGTATCCGCCAGCAGGCATCCACATCATCACCTGCAGCCCGGTAAATGGGGTCGAAACCTCCGATTCTCAATAAGGCTTCCCTTCGAAAAGACATATTGCAACCCGGTACATGTTCTGCAATTTCATCCGTTTCAAGCACGTGTACCGGCCCGCCGGGTGCATTGGCAACGCAGGTGGCAATGGGGCCATCCTCAAACGGCGCTAAGTTTGGGCCACCCATACAGTCATGGGTGGAAGTGCGGTAAGCATACGCCAGGTAATGAAGCCATTGCGGATCGGGGTAGGCATCATCATCAATATAAGCCACAATTTCACCCCGGCTGTGATTCATTCCCATATTTCGGGCATTGCTCAAACCTCCGTTTGTGGGCGTATTCAATAATTTTACCGGGTATTCTTTTACAATCGCCGCCAGGTTGTCGGTGGACCCATCATTGATCACGATTACTTCAAAATGTGGATAGTCCAGTTGTTGCAAACCCTCCAGCGTATCACGTATGGTAGCCGATCCGTTATAAGAACAAACGACTACGGATATAAATGGAAAATCCATGTTTCGTGGTACCGGTATACATTGCATGGCATCGCTTACGGCCTGTAATGCAGGTTTTGGATTTCTTTGCCTGTCAACCAATCCAAAATCCCAGTCTTCTATTTCAAATCCACCGCGCCACCACTCATCTGTCCAGGCAAATACAAACATGCCGGCACAACCTTTCCCAAAGATTGTTTCTATCTGCCAGCGTAAAACACTGGCTTGCTTTTCGTGCCCGTTTCGCATGCTGTCCAAACCAATTTCCGCTAATATCATGGGCCTGTCACCAGAGAGGTTATGCAGGCGGGAAATATAACTTCCTAATTTTTCCGGGGTTTCCAGGTACACGTTCCAGCAGTCGAAATCGAGGAAACTGAGATCAAGGTATTCCGTTGTTGGATAATTTACGTAGGTAACCAGGGTTTCCGGATCAATTGATTTTACTGCATGATATAATTCTTTTAAAAACCTTTCAATCTTTTCTTTTCCATACCATCTTACTATTGGTGCCGGAATTTCGTTTCCAATGGCATAGCATAAAACTGCGGGGTGCTGCCTGCATAACCGGGCACCTTCCCGTACCCTGCGAACGATATCCTTTTTTTGACTGCGGTCGTCTAAAAAAGTGATGTGTTGTTCCCAGGGAAGGCCGATCATTACTTTCAGATCATGTTCGAGTGCAACATCGAGTAAATATTTAGGGGGAACTGTATAGGTTCTGATGCAATTAAACCCATTACTGACCATCAATGCGATATCCTTTTCAGCCACTGCTCTTTCGGGGAATTGAAGGCCATCTGCATCGGGCGCAAAAGTGCCGTAGGTAACACCCTTTAAATAAAACTTCTCCTTTCCATTGTATAAAAATTTTCCTTTTACAAATACCTTAACTGGTTGAGTCATACTTTCAGTTAGTTTTATTTTTTCCATAATTGTTTACAATTGGATAATGAACAAATCGTGTAAATGACATTATCTGCGTGTTAAATTATTGAGCGGCAATTACCATGGGACAAATTTCTCCCACATAAAGCACTCTTATCAATGGCAAAAGCAATAGAAGGGCATTTCATTAAACAAACAATACAAAAAAAATAATCAGGGGATTACAAATTAACAGGGGTATGGAAATGAATCCGATTCGGGTTCCATTTGTCCAATGGTGATGGGTTGATAACGACCCATACAAAAAATCATTATTTTAATTTCGAATGACATTTAGGTTACCCTTAATTACTCCGAATAAAAAAATAGTGTTCAAAAGATAGTTGGCCAACACTTCATATTTGAGCAGGATCTAATTTCCTGAACGCTTCAACGGAATTAGCACTTTACTGCCTGTTTACATACATGGTTTTTATTCAATTTGACGGCAAGGCCTGTCCTCAGTCACGTATGCATATTGGACAAATATGTAGTGAATGAGGCATTAATAAGCAAAGTTTTGGGGGATTCAAGGATGTTGGACTTTTAGGCAAATTCAATAGTTTTCAAAAAAATGGATTTACTATATTTTTTAATGAGGGCTTTTTCCTCTTAAAGTAAATATATGTGCAGGCTCATAATAAATCAAATTTTAGAGATAATTAAAGCATGCATTTATTATATAATATAATTAAAAATAGCAAATTATCAGCTATTTAGAACAATTGTTTTAAGATTGTTTGTTTTTTATTTGAAAAATACAATATTTTGGATAAATCTTTATGAGTAATCCTTAAAATAATGGGTTATTTAAGGAGGTAGAATGAAATCCAATTCTTTAATAGACATGTTAAGTTTGTCTCTATTGTAATTTTGAAAATTACAAACATCCTTTTTATATACTGATAAAACAGGACTGGGTTAGTAAGCAGGTCAATTTATTCAAGTATTGGATTAGACAATCAAAAAGAAGCTGTAAGGAGTGGAGGGCAGGCAAAATTGCGAGGTGATACTTTTATCTTGCCGGGAAAAGATAAATATTGTGATGTGAGTGATGATTAAATTATAAGCATTTGACATTACAAACTCAACTCATCTTTTTTAGCATTTCTTGCAATACGATTAACACCCCATTTTCTTCGTTGCTGTTAGTTATAAAACGGGCAGCGTTTTTAATATCGGTATGAGCATTTTCCATGGCATAACTGAAACTGGCCTGTTGCATCATTTCAAGGTCATTCAGGTAATCGCCAAACACCATTGTTTCATCAACGGAAATATTGTATTTCTCCTGTAGTACATGAATGGCCCTGCCTTTATTGGCCAGTTGATGAGAAATGTCGAGCCAGATATGCCCCGAAACTTTTACCTGCAACTGATCTTTTTTTTGTTTAAAAAATGGGTAGCTGTTTGCCTCAGAACCAGCAAGATCGCAAATGGCAATTTTAAGGAACTGGTCATCTTCCACTTTCATCAGGTCATCCACCACTTCGTAACGGTCGTAATACATTTCCACATTTTCAATAAATGCAGGAGCTGTGCTTTCCACGTAGGCACGCTTTTTACCACAAAGAATAGTATGGATGCCCGGAATTTTTCCCGCTGTTGTTATCTGCTCCCTGGTAATATCCGGATCCATCGCCTGTACCAGCAACTCTTGTCCTTTGTATGCCACGTAACTGCCATTTTCGGCAATAAAAATCACGTCATCCTGTATGCTTTCAAAGCGGTTGAGCAGGTTCCAGAATTGCCTTCCGCTGGCTGCCGCAAATAAGATCCCCCTCGCATTCATTTGTTCAAAAATTGGGAAAAAATCCGGGCTTAGTTCATGCTTTGCATTCAGCAGCGTGCCATCCATATCGGCAGCTACCAGTTTTATTGTTGATAAGTCCATGTGTTTTATTGAACCTTACTGAATTGATTTCAGGTGTTTTTTATTGCCTGATGAAGTTGTTTTACACCCGAAGTTACTGAGCCCGGCGTACATTAAAATGGTTGAGTTAAATCATCTGAAAAAAGATTTGGCCTTCCTCAGCAGTTTGATGATTGTTTTTTTACCATTTATTTTTATTTGCCCAATAAAAACGAAAATATAAATCGGAAAAATGCGGCCCGTTCGCATGCTCCAGGATCCGGACCGCCAGGTTGCAGCCTTGCCGCTGCCGGATGCCCTTTTGATCGTTCCAAAAATCAGCGCTTCTTTTATCGTTTGATAATTCACCTTAATTGGGGGAGCAAGATGATAGGTTGCTGAACCAGCCTGGTCGTAGTCGTAAGGAACTGATCCCCACAATGCGGCCTCATCCCTACCCGGTAGCTCTGTAAAGGTTTTTAACAAATGATAGGCCGCAGTTCTTAAATCAAATCCAGGGGTGTGATCAACTTCTGTAAGCGGCAGGTGGTCACAATATTCATCAACCATTTTCAGATAATCCTGTCTGCCCCACTCATCCAGTTTTGTTTCATTGCCCTCTCTAAAAACAGGGATTACTTTACCATCCTTTTTTTCAAAACCAAGTACGGAGCCATGGGGTGCCAAACAAAAACTTTCTGCAGTTACGGGCAGTTCATGTATCACATCAAACTTTAATAATCCGCCATACAGAAATGTATGCACCCTGTTCAGGTCGACCTCCTGGTGTATATTTAAAAGTCCGAGATAAAACCAATGCAGCAAGTTGGAATTTTCTGTTCCAATCACCCGTTCAAATGACATTTTAGTTCTTCCTACCCAACCCATTTCCACAATTCCATTTTTTTCTTTTGGGTTGAAGCCTTCCTGGCCAAGGTATTCCAACAATAAACCCCGCCTGGCTTTCGCCTCATTTAATATTCTGTCCTGCAGTTTTTGATTGGAGAGTATAATTGATTTTAAGTACTCAAGTTCCCCTGTGGTTAATGGTAAATGAGGATTTTTTATTTGGTTAACTATCTCAGGAACCATGCTGACTAATTCTTCCCATTCAATGCCGGTCCTTTTAATAAAGGAAGATCCTGAAGGCCCATCCAAACTGCTGAATAACCAGTTCAATGTGGCCCGGTCGAATTCAAATAAGCCGGCTATATGCCAGGCCTGGCGGCTTCCGTAAAAATAGGAAATTTCAATATCCGGCGCTATTTGTGTGCTTATTTTTTTTGCAATCAGATAGGGTACATAACCATCACGCGATACAAAAAATAGCCTG
>JANPIJ010000179.1:0-18477 GCA_031424955.1 Ferruginibacter sp.
GGCCATATACCTGGGCTGCGGCCAATGCCTTTACTGCATGCTCCCAGTTGTTGATGTCGGTGGTGGCACCTTTGCCATGATTGCCATCCACTGGTTTTAGCACCATTGGGTAGCCTACGCTCTCAATTGCATCCTTCAATCCTTCTTCTGTTCTAACAATCCCCCCTTTTGGAACCGGTATCTCAGAAGCACCCAGTAAATTTTTGGTTTCTTCTTTATCACATGCAATATCTACTGCTATATTGGAGGTAGTGGAAGCAATGGTAGCCCGGATTCTTTTTTGGTGTATGCCATAGCCAAGCTGAACGAGACTATGTTTGTTGAGGCGGATAAAAGGAATATTTCTTTTAGCCGCTTCATCCACAATGCAACCGGTACTTGGGCCAAGGCGGGTATCTTCCCTTATTTCACGCAGCCGCATGATGTCTTCCTCCAGGTTGTATTCAGTTCCGTCAACAATGGCCCTTGTAATATTGGTGGCAGCTTTTGCAGCATATACCCCTGCATCTTCTTCCATATAACTAAATACCACATAATATTCCCCTTCTTTCCCGGTTCCACGGGTGCGTCCAAAGCCCGTGTCCATACCTGCCAGCGTTTGAAGTTCTAATGCAATGTGTTCAATTACATGCCCCATCCAGGTGCCTTCGGTTACTCTTTCAAAAAAACCTCCGGGAGTGCCCACGCTGCAACGGTGCTCAAACAGACTTGGGAACATTTTTTCCAATCGTTCTTTAAAACCAGGGATCAAATTGGTAGGCATCTGCTCCATTTCTTCCAGGTCAAGCTTCATTTGTATCAGTTTGGGACGGCGGACACTCCAATAATTGGGGCCCCTCATAATTTTAATTTCTACGATCTTCATGAGCTGTTAATGTTTTTTGGTTGATTGTTGATAGTTGATGGTTGGTAGGCTTGATGATTTCCTGGTTTTCAAGCCAGGCTGGTTAATATTTTCTTTAGGCACGCAATTGTTATTCAAAAAAGTCCTTAAATAATCCCTGATTTAATGGGGATATTTTTTTTACCAGCCTGGTATCTTTGTTCGATATCCCTGTCTGCTTGACGCAGTCAGGCAGGGTTTTGTCATGTTAATCCCGATTTTTCGGGACTCCCTTGTGCCGCATACCATTGGGTAACGGTTAGGCACTCAACAATGCCCGGGCAAACGGCCTTTATTTTTTCTTCGCATATTTTTCGTGATACTCTTGTGTTAAACGATCCCGGACCTGCTAAATTTTATCGCCACAAGTTATATACTTCAGCGCTACATGGTAACCGGGGAAATTGAAGTTAATTAAAAAAAGGTGACTGAAAAAATACAAGTGAAAGCGTTTGCCTACATTCAATTACTTTACTTTTGCAGCACCCATTACATTTTATAGTAAAACGAGGGAAATAATTTGATCGTTATAGCCGTTCTACTGCTTATATAAATAATCATGCATGCAACATCCCAGGGGAAAACTTATTGCTATTGGTGGTGCCGAAGATAAAGGTACCGCCCCGGAGAAAGGCGAATTACAAAAGCTGAGCAATCTTAATTATATTGAATTGGGCATCCTGCATCGCATTGTATCTGAAGGTGGCGGCCCCAATGCCAAAATAGAGGTAGTAACAACAGCTTCGACCATACCTTATGAAGTAGGCGAAAACTACCTGGATGCGTTTGGGAAAATTGGCTGTACCGATGTAAGTATCATGCATATAAGAAACCGTGCTGACGCAGTCAATGATGAGTATCTCGACCGGCTTCGAGCATGCAACACTGTAATGTTTAGCGGAGGCAACCAGCTTCGGTTATCTACCACATTTGGAGGCACCCATTTTCTACGTATTATTTTGGAACGGTATCATAACGAACCCGGCTTTGTTGTTGCAGGCACCAGCGCCGGTGCAATGGCTATGAGCAATACCATGATTTACGAAGGAAATGCTACCAGGGCACATTTGAAAGGCGAAGTAAAAATCACTACCGGGCTCGGGTTTATGGATGATGTTATTTTTGACAGCCACTTTGAAAAACGTGGCCGCTTTGGCAGGCTCACACAGGCTATCGCCACCAACCCTTCCTGCATCGGTATTGGTTTGGGAGAAGATACCGGCATGTTAATTACAGATGGAAATAAGATGGAAGCCATCGGCAGTGGTTGTGTGATTATTGTTGACGGCCACGATATACGCTATTCCAATATCGCGGATATACCTGATGGGAACCCCTACAGTATAGAAAATTTAAAAGTGCATGTTTGCGAAAAGGGAAATGGCTACCTCGTACTGGAAAGAAAATTTTTACCGGAAGCAAGGGAAGGAGCGGTTACGAAGAAGCAGGTGGATGTGGAGTAGTGGATGTCTGATGTCTGATTTTTTGATGGCTGATTTTTTTCAGGTTGTTAATTATTTTTTCTTATTGGCGAAAGCTTCCGCTTGTGCTTTATACCGCAACCTATGCAGTAGTCAGTGGTTTTGTAAAACAACTTATATCTTCCGCGATTGGAAATTGCAATGGATTACTAATTTTAAATTCGTTAGCCCTTTTTAATGCAGGCACAAGCGGACGCTTGCGCCAAAACTGGAAAAACTTCAATAAGCAATTGAATACATCGATACCAATTAACCCGCATGATTTCCCTTTAGCTCCTGGTGCATTTTTCTCCCTTCTCTAACTATTATTTCAATGATCTCTCCAATATCTTTTTTGGAGGTCCTGAAATTTACAATACAACCCCTTAAACAATACTTTTCCTTCACCAGGGCGTTTGATAAAAATACTTCCCCGCCTTGTTGTAACCTGTTCAATAATGCTTCATTCAGGCTGTTCAAATAGGTTTTCTTGTTTTCGGTTTCATCATAAAGATCCAAAGGAACGTATCGCAATGTGGCAATACTTAGGTTTTGGGTGATCGCCTCCAGTTCAGGATGATTGTTCGCCAGCTCAAATAATAATTGGGAGAGTTGAATATCTTCATCAATCATTTCGATATAGCCATTTCTTCCCACCTGTTGCAATGCGAGCCATACTTTTAAGGCCCTGAAGCCACGGGAATTCTGAAGCCCGTATTCGTAATAGTTTAGTGTTAAGTCTTCATTGTTATTGCTAAAATTATAATACACCGGGTGAGAGCTGAAGGTTTCAATGAGGTGGTTGGGATCCTTAACCAACGTACAGCCAGCCTCGAGCGGACTGTACAACCATTTATGCGGGTCGATGGCTATGGAATCTGCTTCTTCCATACCATCAAATACATGTTTTAAAGCAGGAAGAGCCGCCGCAGGCATTCCATATGCGCCATCGATATGAAACCATAAGTCGTACTGTTTGCAAACAGCAGCGATTCCCCGGAGGTTATCAACTATCCCGGTACTAACATCACCGGCGGTACCAATTACCATGATTGGTTGGCAGCCATTTTCGAGATCATTTTTAATAGTTTGTTCCAGGATTTCATTGTCCATTTTATTCTCCCCGTCCGTGTTTATCCAGCGGATGGATTTAGTGCCAAGGCCAAATAAAACAGCCGCCTTTTCAACCCAGGTATGGGTAGTTTTTGAACAATAGATAACCAGTTTCTGAGTTCCATTTGATATGCCATCTTCCTTGATCGCTTTAGGCGCTTTGGCAGTTCTTGCTGCTAAAAAAGCGGTGAAATTTGCCATATTACCGCCACTTACCAACAGGCCTCCGTAGCTGGTTGAAACACCAATAAATTCTGCCAGCCATTTCACGGTTTGTTTTTCAATTTCGGTGGCAATGGGACTTAATATGTTTGCACCCACATTCGGGTTAACGGAGGCTGCCAGCAAATCAGCCAATGCACCAATGGGCGCAGCAGAGGAGGTGATATAACCTAAAAATTTAGGATGCCCGTTTAGCAGGGAGTGATTGAATAGCAAATCAGTTGTTGCAGCAATTAACTCATTTACCGGTTGGCCATTTTCGGGCAGGGGCGCCGTTCCAAGGATTTGTTGTATTTGTTTGGGTGACTCTCCGGTGGTTACCCGTTTATCCTCAATGCTGTCTATGAATTCAGCGATTGCATCGATCAATTGGTAACCGGTTTTTTTGAATTCCGCCTTACTGATTGCGATGGGAGATTTTCTATTGGTTGTCATTTTGTAAGTTTTTAAGCAATGTGTTACATCTACAGGGCTGTACAGGTCGGGCAGGTTTTCATCAGCCTGTAACCACTGTTAAATGTATAAATAAAAGCTGGTTTTTTATGCTGTTGAGTGGAGCTGGCGTTTTCTACATTTCGCCAAAACAAATGCCTAAGGGTTGCCAGCCTTCGTGAAGAACATAAATAGCAATGTTTTATAAAAAGCCTGGCAAGCCTATGCGATTAATGCACCGCATCTGCCCATTCTCTATTCCAACAATTACTTCATTCCCGGTTTTACTGTAACTTTAAATAACTAATAAATTAAACGCTTGATACAATTCATTCTGAATAATAAAGAGATTAGCACAGGGTTGCCCGGGGGGATGCTGTTACTGGATTTCATCCGCTATCACCAGCACCTGGCCGGTACAAAAATTGGATGCCGCGAAGGTGATTGTGGAGCCTGTACTGTTTTGGTGGGTGAAATAAAAGCAGGCGAATTAGTTTACCGGTCTGTAACATCCTGCCTGATGCCATTGGGCAACGCCGCGGGAAAACATATTGTAACAATTGAAGGTGTAAATATAGCCGGATTAAACTTTATACAGCAGGCCTTTGCAGATGAAGGCGCTACGCAGTGTGGTTTTTGTACACCAGGTTTTATTGTATCGTTGGCTGGTTGCTGTTTAAGTAAAACGGCTGTAACTACTCAATCAGCCATTGATTCGGTGAATGGAAATATATGCCGTTGCACCGGGTATAAATCAATAGAAAGAGCGACTGCTATCATTGCAGGTAAAATGAAGGAAAGGCAGGGGATGGATGCAATTGATTTCGCCATAGAAAATAATATGCTGCCCCGTTATTTCAACACCATTCAGGAAAGGCTGGCAGCATACATTTTGCCATCAATCGGCATTACCATACCAGCAGAAAATATTGCCACATTTTTGGGTGGTGGTACAGATCTGTATGTTCAGCAACATGATACCATGGAGGAGGAGGAAATTGATTTTTTGCTGGATAAAAATCATTTGAAAGGAATTGAACAGCAGGGCAGCAAATGTATCATGGGAGCCGCTGTTACCGTTACGGATATTTTGGAGTCGCCCGTTTTTCAACAATATTTCCCTTCGTTGAAAAAGTACATCAGGCTGGTGTCGTCTACCCAAATCAGGAATATGGCAACCATTGCCGGAAACATTATCAATGGTTCTCCCATTGGTGATTTTACTATTTTCTTCCTGGCATTGGATGCACGGATCATTTTAAGTGATGGAATCAAAACAAGGGAACTGCCACTCCGGAAATTATTTAAAGGTTATAAAGCCCTGAATAAAACAGCCGGTGAATACATCGATAAAATTTATTTTGAATTACCGGCTTCAACGGCTTATTTCAATTTTGAAAAAGTATGCAAGCGTACCCACCTGGATATTGCCAGCGTGAATAGTGCCATACATATCACTATGGATGGAGACCTGGTTTCAACAGCCGGATTATCGGCCGGCGGCGTAGGGCCGGTACCCATATTCCTGGAAAAAAGTGCTGCGTTTCTAAGCGGTAAAAAACTATCTCGCGAATTAATTTCAGCAGTCATTGAAATAGCTCAAACAGAAATTTCCCCTATCAGCGATGCAAGAGGAACGGAAACGTATAAACGCTTATTATTGGGCCAGTTAATAAAGGCGCATTTTATAACTTTATTTAGCGGCATAGCCGTAAAGGATTTAATGTACGCATAGCATGAAAAATATAGACTCCTATACACATACAAGAGGTGAATCGGTTTACCTGGATGATATACCGGTAGTGGCCGGCACGCTATATGCAGCCTGCTTTGATTCACCGGTAGCCCATGGTAAAATTATCTATCTTGATTTGCATGCCGCTGAAAATAGTCCCGGGGTAGTGCGGGTGCTTACGTATAAAGATATCACCGGCATTAACCAGATTGGCGGCATCATTCCGGATGAAGAATTGTTTGCGGAGCACCAGGTACATTTTTGCGGTATGCCGGTAGCATTGGTGATAGCGGAAACGGTACAACAGGCAAGAGCTGCTGTGAAAAAAATTAAGATCGACATAGCGCCATTACACATCATTACCGATCCACGGGAAGCTGCCGCAAAGGGCGAACTCATTGTACCTCCCCGCAGGTTTAAAATCGGCGAATGCGATGACGCCTGGAAGCTGTGTGATCATATTTTTGAGGGCCGGGCAGATACCAACGGGCAGGAGCACCTGTATATTGAAACACAGGGCGCTTATGCTGTTCCCGGTGAACAGGGCGTTATAAAAATTTATTCCTCCACGCAGGGGCCCACTGCTGTACAACGGGCCGCAAGTAAAGTAACCGGGCTGGCCATGCACCTGCTGGAAGTAGATGTAACAAGATTGGGTGGTGGTTTTGGTGGTAAAGAGGACCAGGCCAATACCTGGGCGGCTTTATGTGCTTTGGCAACGCATGTTTTGAAAAGACCGGTTAAGTATTCATTGAGCCGGATGGAAGATATCAGGATGACCGGCAAGCGACATCCTTACTCCTCTGATTTTAAAATCGGGTTGAATAAGGAATTAAAGATTATCGCTTATGAAGTAACCTTTTATCAGAATGCAGGTGCCTCTGCTGATCTTTCTCCGGCGGTGCTGGAACGCACTTTATTTCATGCCACCAATACTTATTATATTCCGAATGCAACTGCTACAGCATATAGTTGTCGTACCAACCTGCCTCCCAACACGGCTTTCAGGGGCTTTGGCGGTCCGCAGGGAATGTTTGTAATTGAATCGGCTATCGCCAAAGCAGCAGACGAACTGGGGATTGATGCCGCCCTGATTCAGCATCAAAATTTATTACAAACCGGCGACGAATTTACATACGGTCAAAGGGCAGTAAGTGAAGCCGGTGAATGCTGGAATAAAGCCCCCGGCTTATTTGACCTGGAAGGGGCGAAAAAAGAAGTTGCCATTTTTAATTCAACAAACGATCAGTATAAAAAGGGGATTTCAGTTATGCCCATCTGTTTTGGTATTTCATTTACCAATACCCTGATGAACCAGGCAAGGGCACTGGTACATGTGTACACCGATGGCAGCGTGGTGGTAAGTACCGGTGCCATAGAAATGGGGCAGGGGGTAAACACGAAAATATTGCAGGTGGTAGCACAGGTTTTTTCTATCGATCCTTTAAGGGTAAAGGTAAACAGTACCAATACCTACCGTATTGCCAATACCTCTCCATCGGCAGCAAGCGCCACGGCTGATTTGAATGGCAAAGCTACCTGGATAGCCTGCACCGAAATTTTAAACCGCCTGAAAAAGGTTGCGGCTGACGAATTAAAAATGGAGGAATCAATCATTGAAATAAAGGATGAACTGGTTTTCGCCAATGGTGTAAAATCCGGTTTGGATTGGCAACAACTGGTGTCAACTGCCTATAACAAAAGAATCAGTTTGTCTGAACATGGGCATTATTCAACACCTGGAATTCATTTCGATAAGGCCATCAATAAAGGGCATCCATTTGCCTATCATGTTTACGGAACCGCTATCACAACCGTAACGGTTGATTGCCTGCGGGGTATTTACGAAGTGGATTCCGTAAAACTGGTACATGATTTCGGCAGCAGTATGAACCGGGTAATTGATATTGGCCAGATTGAAGGGGGGCTGGTACAGGGTATTGGATGGATGACTTTGGAAGAAGTGGTATATGATAAGGATGGAAGGCTTCGTTCCAATGCCTTATCCACCTACAAAGTGCCGGATATTTATTCGGTTCCAAAAGAAATTGTGATTGAATTTTTGGACACACAAAAAGACAACCTGGCGATCTTCCGGTCAAAGGCAGTAGGGGAGCCACCACTCATGTATGGCATCGGCGCTTTTTTCGCACTGAGAAATGCCATCAGGAGTTTTAACCCACATTCAAAACCGGCCTTCGATGCGCCGATGACACCTGAAAAACTATTGATGAATTTGTACCCTGAAAAAGTGGCTGCGTTAGATGACCAAACAGTCGAAGAAACAAGTGAACTTTTAAAATTGAAAGCTGTAAAGTCCCCTTCGGGGATTTAGGGGCCGTCTTTTATGCATAAACAACTTTCCACCTGGCAATTAATTCAAAAAAGCCTTCAGCAAAATATTGAAGTGATGATGCTGTATGTGCTGGACAGTAAGGGCAGTAGTCCGGGCCGGCAGGGATTTATAATGGCAGTAAATGCCAGTGGTGAAATGAATGGCTCTTTGGGGGGTGGTATTATGGAGCAGAAATTTGTTGAGCTGGCCAAATCAAAATTGAAACAGTCAGCCGCGGAAATTTCTGTTCATCATCAACTGCATGACAAGCAGGCTGCTAAAAACCAGAGCGGTATGATTTGTTCGGGCGAGCAAACTATTTTTTTATACACCCTGCATTCCAATGAAGCGGATGCAATCAGTTCATTGATTCGATCTTTGCAACAGCATAAAAATGGCACCCTGCAGTTATCGCCACGGGGTATTTCTTTTTCCGACAACATCCCTGTTGCTGACTGTAGTTTTGAATTACTAACCGAAACAGATTTTATCTACCGGGAGAAAACAGGTTATAAAAACGTTTTGTATATCATCGGCGGAGGGCATTGCTCCCTGGCTTTTTCAAGGTTGATGAGTGGGATGGATTTTTATATTCACCTGTTTGATGACCGGGCAGGGTTGAATACCATGGAGCAAAATAATTTCGTACATCAAAAGAATGTCGTGGATGATTTTAGGGTCCTGGCTGACCGGGTTCCGCAGGGAAAAAATATTTATGTGGCGATCATGACGGTGGGCTACCGCACCGATGAACTGGCATTGAAAGCCTTGTTGGGAAAGGATTTTAAATACCTCGGGATATTGGGCAGCAAAACCAAGATGGAGAAACTTTTTGCCGGCCTGAAGGCAGAAGGCATTGGAGCGGAAATGCTAAATCATATTCATGCACCCATCGGGTTACAGATAAAAAGTCAAACACCGGAGGAGATTGCGGTTAGTATTGCTGCGGAGATTATCCAGGTGAAAAACGAGGATAATCAGTAATGAAGGTGAACTAAAAATAAAACTGTTTGAATAAAAAGAGTTTGCATCAAAATAAATTCAGATTGATGCGCTGATGGCTGAAGGAATATGCTGGATAGTTTCGAAAGGGTGCATTTATTGTTGTCGCTGTTTAGAGCAACATCTTTAAAGGCACCCGGTCGTAAGCCGGTTAACATGTAATGTTAGAAGATTGTTACCTTTAGTACATACAATAATTTTCCATATGGCTGATAATGAAAAACGCCAGGCGTATAGCAAAAGGGCATTGAAAAATGGGTTGTCCCAATCAATTGTATGGGTAGTTTTTTCAATAATTATCCTGGTAGCATTCATCGTGATATACCACACCAGGGCAACAGGTATTCATGGAGAAAGCAATGTTCAGGAAAAGCCGGATGTATGGATGGCTCCCGATACTTCCACCATCGCCAACGAAGCAAATAAAGATGCTATCCTTTATGGACAAAAACTGATCAGCAATACAGCTTATTACCTGGGCCCTAAAGGAACTGTAGACAGCATAAGTAATGGAATGAATTGTCAGAACTGTCATTTAGATGCCGGTACAAAACCTTTTGGAAATAATTACAGTGCAGTTGCTGCCACTTATCCAAAATTCAGGGCACGGTCCGGCAGCGTAGAAAATATTTATATGCGGGTGAATGATTGCTTTATAAGAAGCTTAAATGGAAAAGCGTTGGACACAACCACCAAAGAAATGCAGGCGATTGTTGCCTATATAAAATGGGTTGGTAAAAATGTTCCAAAGGGCAAAAGTCCCAATGGTGCCGGACTTACCGAACTGACTTACATGAGCAGGACTGCTAATCCTGGAAATGGCAAAAACAATTACCTGCAGTAATGCATAAGCTGCCACCTGCAAACAGGAGAAGGAAAGCTAAACGCAGATGGAATAACTTATCTGTACCCTCCTTTATGGGGCGAACACAGTTATAATACCGGCGCAGGTTTATATCGCTTGTCGCGTTTTGCAGGGTATATAAAATCGAATATGCCGCTGGGGGCTACTTACAATCATCCGCTGCTCACCGATGAAGAAGCCTGGGACATCGCTGCTTTTGTCAATTCGCAACCACGGCCGGCAATTGATTTAAGTAAAGACTGGCCTGATATTGCTGCTAAACCGGTAGACTTTCCATTTGGCCCCTATACCGATACGTTTAGCGAAGCGCAACACAAATATGGTCCATTTGAATCCATGAACAGGAAAAGGAAATTAAATAGCAATCTTTAGAATAACGGGTATGAGTAATAACAGGAGAGCATTCATTAAAAAGCTAAGCGCAATCGGAGCTGCAGGGGTTCTTGCTCATAGCCCTGTTGCTACAGTAGCCGAAACATTTAAACGGGAGAAAGAGAAGGGATTCAATACGGGTAAAAAAGCGTTTACCATCTCTATTCTTCAAACCACCGATGTACACTGCCAGGTGCATCCGCATGATGAATTTTTTTGGGAAAATGAGCAAGCTGTATTTCGTAAAACAGGCGGCTATGCTCATTTAGCTACTTACCTGCAAAATGAAAGAAAGAAAAACCCGGATACTTTTTTAATCGATACAGGCGATATGTTCCAGGGAAGTGAACTGGCTGTAAAAACAATTGGGAAAGCAATGGTTCCCATCTTAAATGCACTTGAATATGATTTGTATTTACCCGGAAATTGGGAAGTGGTATACGGTAAAAAAAATATGCAAACATTAATGGGGTCATTGAATGCGCCAAAAGTTTGTGCCAATATGTATCACGATTTGGGTGATAACAAAAAGGGGGAACTTATTTTTCCACCCTATTATACCTGGAATATTAGGGGCGTAAAAATTGGTTTTTTAGGATACACCGATCCATTGGTTCCCATACGTCAATCGCCCAATTACAGCAAGGGAATTGTGTATACCAAACCGGAAGAAAACCTGGCCCATTATGTAGATGTATTACGCAACCAGGAGCAATGTGTGTATGTTTTAATTTTATCACATCTTGGCCTGTCGCAACAGATCCATTTATCCAACCTCGAAGCCTGTAATGGGGTGGATTATATTTTAGGCGGCGATACACATGAACGGGTACGCAAACCTATCCGAGGTAAGTATGCAAAAATAGTGGAGCCGGGAGCTTTTGGTTCGTTTGTAGGGAAGCTTACCCTTACAATACAAAATGGTAAAGTAATAAAAGATGACTATGAGCTCGTTGAAATAAGGAGCGATCAGCATCAACCTGATGCAGCAATTGCGGCCCTCGTAAAAACGACTGAAACGCCTTTTAAAGATGATATTTACAAGATTGCCGGGTATAGTACACTTCCCTTGTACCGCTATTTCGTAGTTGAAAACACCATTGATACACTGATACTGGATGCATTAAAATGGAAACTTCAACACACTGATATTGTTTTATCGAATGGGTTCCGTTTTTGTCCGCCCAACAGCACACCTGATCATACAGGAAACATACCCATTACAAACGGATTTATTTATGATATGCTTCCGGTTGACAGTATCATACGAACCGCGGAAATAACAGGCAAGCAATTGCAGGAATGGTTAGAACAGGAATTGAATAATGTGTTTGCAAAAAATGCATCACAACGCCTGGGGGGATGGGTCGTTAAATTTAAAGGAATGCAAATTGAATTCAATGCTTATGGTGAAAAGGGAAGCCGGGTAAAAAAAGCAACGGTTAATAATGAGGGAATTGATTTTAATAAAACCTATACAATATCGGCTTGCGAGCGGGAGGGAGATCCTGCAGATACGCTATGCCGAATAAAAAATGTTGCCAACGCCCAAAACACTTCCTATACATTGCACACCGTAATGAAAGAATACCTGGCAACCCATTCTCCCGTAACACCACAATTAGCTTTATCAGCCAAAGTGTTGGATGCTCCGCAAACACTGCTTACACAGGTGTATGGTGTAGATTACCAGTTCCGTTAAAGACAATACGGTGTATAGGTTGGGGAAGTTGATAAACTAAATAGGTAGCATTACACGTCACTCATTTTTAAGTCCGCTTTATGTCAACGTATAAATAGCAATCGGATATAACAAGCGGTCCAAAAAATCTTTTATTTGTTAGCCATCTTCGGTTATAATGGCAGCGACATTGGCGACGCTCCTTTCAAATTTTGTTTTTCATGGCATCCTTTGCCTTAGAATGTGAATAGTAAAACTAATTTAAATAGCTATTAAAACATACAACACCAGGCATCGTTCATTGTCCATCATTCCGCAACACACTAATCATTCCTTGCTCCTTACTCATTATTCATCACTCATCACTCATCACTCATTACTCATTATTCATCACTCATCACTCATCCTTCATCGTGAGCATCATATCATAATTCAACCCAAAATATTCAAACTGTCCAAGCGTTTTAAAACCGGCCTTCTGATAGAAATTAACTGCTTTCTCATTATTGCTTTGCACACCACCCCATAAAATAACACATTGAATACCGGCTATTTTTAATTCTTTCAAAATATATTCCAGCATCGTTTTTCCAATGCCCAGGCTTTGCCACTCATCCGCCACAGAGGGGGCAAAAGTAGCGCATTTCATCTCGTCGGGTTTTAACCCATGCGATTCCAGGCGATGTTTATCATGTTGCAGGCACCCGCATTTTATGATAGCGTAGGCGATGATTTTAGTATGTTCAGCGGTTTCCGCTACAAAGCCTGTGTTTTCATTTGGCCAGCTATAAAATTCAAAGATGGATTTTTTATCGTAATGATGCGGGGCAAACCGGTGTTTTGTTTCATCACTTAAATGATGCAGGTAGTCCACCAGCCGGTCTATGTCATTTGCATTCAGCTTGCGTAAAATAACGGACTGGTTATCCTTTGTTTTAATTGAAACAGGCTGGGACATGATGAATATTTCTTTAAAGTAAAATGTTTTTTATTTCCGGTAATGGTGCTTAAAAAAGGTGGGATTTAAAATTAACTGCATTCAACTTTTGATGGTGTTTTATACTTATTTTTTTCAGTGAACTCAAACTTTAGCAACAAAAATTACTCTTTTTTGAATGAGGCTAATCCGGAGGGGCATAAAAAAAACGACATCCAAAATCCGGATTAATAGACGGTTTTATCAGGCTTATCCCGCCATTCTTCAAATACCTTTAAAGCATGCTCCCGGCTAACAGGCACAATCGGGATTTTCCGATCTTCAATTGCTACATTCATTTCGTCATATATCATGGAATCATCAAAACCGATATTGGCGGCATCCTGTCGGTTGTTGGCATAATAAACAATTTTAGGCCTTGCCCAGTAAATAGCGCCAAGGCACATGGGGCATGGCTCACAACTCGTATAAATTTCACAATCGTCTAACTGGAAGGTTCCCAGGTTTTTGCAGGCATCCCGGATGGCAGTTATTTCTGCATGCGCAGTTGGGTCATTGGTGGAACTTACTTTATTATTACCTCTGCCAACTATCTGATCGTTTTTTACTACAATGCATCCAAAAGGGCCACCCTCATTGCTTGCCATCCCTTTATGTGATAACTGGATGGCTTCCTGCATAAATTTTTCTTCTCTTGTCATTGGGGCGTTAAAAAATTACCTATAAATATAAAAAATAGATTTTATAAATGGTTGATTCTTTTGGAAGATGTAAAGTGTTGCCAGGTATTTTCATAAGGTTGCCAACCTTTTGCAGTCTATTGTAATTTATTGACTCTGAAAGAAAGGTTGGCAACCTTTCGCATAACCTTCATTACAGCATGCTAATATTGATCGAAGCTGTCAAATGCTGCAATCGTTTTATCGAGGTCAGCATAAGTAAGTGCATTATTCAAAAACCAGCTTTCATAAGCGGATGGGGGCAGGTAAATTCCATTATCCAGCAGGTGATGAAATAATTTATTGAACAGCGGAATATTGGCTTTGGAAGCGGAATCAAAATCAACAATATCATGGTCAGCAAAATGTACACTGATCATGCTGCCGAAGCGGTTAATCCGGTATCCGACTCCATGTTTTTGCAATACTTTTTCAATGCCATCAGCGAGGTATTTCGTTTTGGCATCCAGTTCTTCATAAATACCGGGATTGTTTTTTAATTCATTCAGCAAAGTATAGCCAGCGATCATCGCAATGGGGTTGCCGCTTAAAGTGCCCGCCTGGTACACACTACCCAGTGGTGCAATATGCTGCATGATTTCTTTCCTTCCACCAAAAGCACCTACCGGAAGTCCACCGCCAATTACTTTCCCATAGGTAACCAGGTCTGCGTTGATGTGTAGCTTTTGTTGTGCGCCACCGGCACCTAACCTGAAGCCGGTCATCACTTCATCAAAAATAAAGACAATGCCTTCGTCATCGCAGATTGTCCGAAGCCCTTCCAGGAATCCGGGGGCAGGTAAAATGCACCCCATATTGCCCACAACCGGTTCCGTAATAATGGCGGCAATTTCTCCTTTATATTGTTGAGTCAGTTGTTTCACTGCTTCCAGGTCGTTGAAAGCACAGGTGAGTGTATCATTGCTAACGCCACCGGTAACCCCGGGTACTGTTTGAATATTAAAGGTTGCCATTCCGCTACCGGCCTTTACCAAAAATGCATCTGCGTGTCCATGATAGCATCCTTCAAATTTGATGAATTTATTTCTGCCGGTATAACCTCTTGCCAACCGCAATGCGCTCATACAGGCTTCGGTTCCGCTGCTCACCATACGGATCAAATCCACGTTGGGAACCATGCTTTTGATTAGTTCCGCCATTTCAATTTCCAGTTCGGTAGGTGCACCATAAGAGGTGGAATAAGATACCTTTTCCTGTATCGCTCTTACAATGGGCTCATAAGCATGGCCGAGGATCATCGGCCCCCAGGAAGCAATGTAATCGATGTATTGATTATCGTCGGCATCATATAAATAAGCGCCTTTGGCACGTTGGATAAACAGGGGAGTACCACCCACGCTTTTGAATGCCCGAACAGGGGAGTTTACCCCGCCTGGGATTGATTGCTGGGCTCGTTCGAATAGTTGTTTGCTTTTTTCTATCATGATGGTGAATGGTGAATGGTCAATGGTGAATAGAGTATAGTTTTGCCCGTTGCATTCTATCTGGTAATTTTTAAGTCGTTGATTGAATCATTCCCTCTAATATTTTAAAGCATCTTACCATATCCGGCGGAAGTTGCTTTATTGGCTTATGGATTCAAGCACGAATTTTTCTTGCAAAAACAGTACAAATCAAATCGTTGATGGTTTAAAGTGAGAAACATAGTCAAAGGTATTGGTGAATAATAAAGCTACTTTGAATCAATTCATTTTGCAACTATCAGAGATTGCAAAGATTTCACCATTCACCATTGACCATTCACGGCTGCCCCTTCATGACAACAATTTACATGCATCCTTCGCAAAATAGGTCGCAATCAAATCTGCACCTGCCCTTTTGAAACTTGTAAGCGTTTCCAGGATCGCTTTGTTCTCATCGATCCAGCCCATTTTTGCGGCGGCTTTAATCATTGCGTACTCGCCACTGATATTATATACACTTACCGGCACGTCCACGGCATTTTTTACTTCTCTTACAATATCCAAATATGGAAGACCGGGTTTCACCATCACGATATCTGCCCCTTCTTCCACATCCATCAAAGCTTCTTTTACTGCTTCAATTCGATTGGCATAATCCATCTGGTAGGTTTTCTTATCACCAAAACCGGGGGCGCTATCCAACGCATCCCGGAACGGACCATAAAAGCAGGAAGCATATTTTGCACTGTATGCCATGATACCGGTACGCGTAAAATTATTTTCTTCAAAAGCCTCCCGGATAGCACCAATCCTGCCATCCATCATATCACTCGGCGCTACGAAATCAGCGCCTGCAGTTGCATGGCTCAGACTCATTTTTACCAGCGCCTCCACGGTTGGGTCATTCACAATTTCTCCATTCTCCACAATACCGTCATGCCCGTAAGAAGAGTAGGGGTCCAGGGCAACGTCCGTCATCACCACCATTTCGGGCACCGCATTTTTGATGGCTTTAATGCTGCGTTGCATCAGGCCATCGGGGTTCCAGGCTTCTTTACCGGTATTGTCTTTTAACTCGTCCGGGGCTTTTACAAACAGCAACACGCTTTTAATACCCATCCTCCATAATTCTTTTACTTCTTTTACTGTTCCGTCTAAAGAACGCCTGTAGTAACCCGGCATGGAAGGGATTTCAAATTGTATATTTTCCCCTTCATCAATGAATAGCGGAGCAATAAAATCACTGGGTCTTAAGATGGTTTCAGCAACCATACTTCTAATAGCGGGTGTTGCTCTTAATATCCTGTTTCTTCTTTGTAAATTCATAATAGTTTCAATTAGATTAACATGTATTCACTTTGTTTGCCCATTCATTTGCATCCTCCTCACTGATGGTGTTTATCCAATCGCGGGGATGCAAACAGGCTTGTAATAGATGATCTTCTTCACTACCGGGGACCGGTTGATAATTATATTCAAAACGCACCGTTGGCGGCAGGCTCATTAAAATACTTTCTGTGCGGCCGTTTGTTTTTAATCCGAATATGGTACCCCGGTCGTGGACCAGGTTAAATTCTGTATAGCGGCCACGCCTTATTTCCTGCCAGTGCTTGTTGTCAGCAGTGTAAGCCATTTTTTTTCTACGTTCTACCAGGGGAATATATGCATCCATAAATGCATAGCCACAAGTCTTCGCAAAGGCAAACCAAAACTCAATATTTTTTTCTTCATCCGGTCTTTTGTAATCATAAAAAATGCCCCCAATACCGCGGCGTTCATTGTTGCGGTGGGTATTTACAAAATAATCATCGCATGTCTTTTTAAAGTCGGGGTAGAAGGAAGGTTCGAATTGATCGCAGGCATTTTTGTAAACCTGGTGAAAATGCCTGGCATCGAATTCGAATAAATAATAGGGCGTTAAATCTGTACCGCCGCCAAACCATCTGTCCATTACTTCACCGGCTTCATTGTATAATTCAAACATGCGGTAATTGCAATGTACTGTTGGCACGAAGGGATTCGACGGATGAATCACCAAACTTAAACCACAGGCAAACCAGCTATCACCATCAATTTTTAATTGGGTACGCATCAGGTCAGTCACTTTACCAAAAACAATCGAAGTATTTACGCCACCTTTTTCAATTACATTTCCATTACTGATCACCCTTGTTTTGCCACCACCACCTTCCGGTCTCTCCCATGCATCTTCTATAAATTTCGCACTGCCATCATTTGTTTCCAAAGCGGCACAAATATCATCCTGCAATTGATGTATGAAGGAAATCCATTGGTCTTTAATGCTCATCTCTAAATTAT
Organism: Ferruginibacter sp.; assembly: GCA_031424955.1. GTDB lineage: Bacteria > Bacteroidota > Bacteroidia > Chitinophagales > Chitinophagaceae > Ferruginibacter. Next base: position 17,500 of record JANPIJ010000179.1, read on the forward strand.
TAAGGGCAAATTTAGCAGTTCAAAATATACCGCATTATTAACATAGGGCTTTGCCCAATGCTATGATATTACGCCCTTTCAGGGCTAAAAAAAATCAAATTCTCCAATGCCAAAATAATATTCAAATTATCAGAGTCTGCATTTCTTTCCTCCCCCTTCGGGGGAGTTAGAGGGGGCTATACTCCTTCACCGCATCCACAAAAGCCCTCGCATGATCTACCGGGATATTGGGTGTAATGCCATGCCCGAGGTTGGCAATGTACAATTGTGAACCAAATGCTTCAATCATTTCCTTCACCGCTTTTTTAATCTCGGGGATGGGGGCCAGCAATTTCGCAGGATCAAAATTGCCTTGCAACACAATTTTGTTACCGGTTAATTCACGGGCAAATTGAGGTGTAATGCACCAGTCAATGCCAATGCCGCAGGCGCTGCTTTCACTCAGCTCTTTCAATGCATACCAGCTCCCTTTTGGGAACAGGATTACCGGTACTTCGTCTTTCAAAGCATCCGCTATTTGAATCAAATAAGGTTGTGCGAAAGTCTTAAAATCAGCGGGACTCAATGAACCTGCCCAGCTATCAAAAACCTGCACGGTATCAGCTCCGGCCCTGGCTTGTAATTTTAAATAGCTGATGGTGATATTGGTAATCTTCTGTAGTAACTGGTGCGCCAGCAACGGTTGGGTATAAGCAAACTGTTTGGCTTTTTCCCATGTCTTACTGCCTTTTCCTTCTATCATATAGCAGAGGATGGTCCATGGTGCCCCTGCAAATCCTATTAGCGGAACCCTGTTATTTAATTCTTGTTTTGTTAGCGACAGTGCATCGTACACATATTTCAGGCTTTCTTCCGCCCCATCAGTGATTAAAGCATCGATATCTTTTTGTGTTTCAATTACTTTTGGCAGGGAGGGTCCTTTGCCTTCTTCCATTAATACTTCCAACCCCATTGCCTGTGGTATCACCAATATATCCG
>JANPIJ010000180.1:0-3599 GCA_031424955.1 Ferruginibacter sp.
ACACCTACCTGGTCCACCTCCAGCACATCTTCCCAAATGGCCGCCATCTTTGTCTCGGTCTCATTGCGGGGAGCCATATACCGGCCACTTAATAACACTTCTGCATCAGGGTCGGGTAAAGATTTTCTGTCAACTTTTCCATTGGCTGTTAAGGGTAAACTGTCCAGTTCCATTAGCACCGCCGGTATCATATAATCGGGCAACTGATTCTTTAAATAAATCAATATGCCCTCCCTGTCGAATTCGTCATGTGGAACGATATAGGCTACCAGTCTCTTATTGCCCTGTTTATCTTCCCGGGCCAATACTACTGCCTGGCTTACCAGTCCGCAGTGCTGCAACACCGTTTCTATTTCACCCAGCTCTATACGGTACCCTCTTATTTTAACCTGGTCATCTACCCGCCCGATAAATGCTATATTACCATCCTCCAGCCACTTTACAAGATCCCCCGTTCCGTACATTTTTGATATGCCTTCGGTGTTAAACGGATCAGCAATAAATTTTTCCTTCGCCAGGTCTTCATTATTAAAATAGCCCCTGGCTACCCCATCTCCGGCAATGTATAGCTGGCCGGGTATTCCAATGGGGGATAGCTGCATTTCCTTTGATAAAATATATACCCTTGAATTGGAAAACGGTTTACCGATGGGGATCGTGCTGTTGTAATTATTTCCTTGTTTTACTTCATGCAGTAATTTGCCGATGGTGGTTTCGGTAGGGCCATAGTGGTTGACTACACGGCAGTTGGTACCGGATAACCGGATGCCTTCCACGAGTTCAGTTTGTAATGCTTCTCCGCCAAATATCAATAATTTTTCCGGCATCAATAAAGCTTTGGCTGTACATAATGCCTTCCAGTGTGACGGCACTATTTTTAAGCAATCAATTTTTTGTTCGCTGAAATATTGGTGCAGGTATTCAATATTGCTGACTGATTCTTTTGAAAATAAATGTAATGCTCCTCCCGATAACAGCGATGCATAGATCACCGTATTGCCCAGGTCGGTAGCAATAGTAGATACCAGTGCAAATGAACGGCACTGGTCTGTTTGGATGTTTTTATTTAATCCAAAATAGTAATCTACCAGGCTCTTGTGCTCAATCATTACCCCCTTGGGTTTGCCGGTAGATCCGGAAGTATAAATTACATAGGCAAGCTGGCCAGGAAGCACTTTTGCCGGTAAATTATTTTTTGGCTGATTACTTACATTGTCTGTTTCCACTATTTCCACGCCGGTTTCCACATGCAGCTTTCCACTGCTGTTGCAGCTGCTTACAATTAACCTGGCACCGGTGTCATCCAGCATATACCGGATGCGTTCCTGCGGAAAGTCTGTATCAATGGGCACATAGGCAGCTCCTGCTTTCATAATACCCATCATACCAACTATCATTTCTGCTGATCTTTCCACGTAGAGGGGGACCAGGCCGCCTGGTTTTACTCCCCGGCTTTTTAAAGAGTGCGCCAACTGGTTAGCCCTTTCGTTGAGCTGGCGGTATGTGAGTATTTCTTCTTCAAAAATAACGGCATTGTTATCGGGCGTTTTTAACACCTGTTCTTCAAAAAGGTCTACAATACTTTTATCAGTTGGGTAATCTACTTTACTGTTGTTGAATTGCACCAGTAATTGTTGCTCTTCAGCACTGGTTAGCATGGGTAGCAATCCGATATTTTGTTGAGGTTCTTTTACAACTGATCCTAACAACACTTCAAAATGTGCAGTCATTTTCCGGATGGTTGCTGCACTAAAAAGATCGGTGCTGTATTCCACCTTTCCCTGTAAACCATCGCTTGTTTCGTTGATAAAAAAGGTGAGATCGAATTTAGAAATATTAGCATCATACGGATCCTTCGACAACTGCAAATCTCCCAAACGAAGTGCTGCTGTTTCCGGGGTATTTGCCAACACCAGCATCACCTGGAAAAGGGGGGTCCTGCTGGGATCCCTTTCCTTCATAACGGCTTCTACCACTCTTTCAAACGGAACATCCTGGTGTTCATACGCCTGTAGGGTAGTAGTTTTTACCCGTTGCAATAAATCAGTAAACGAGGCTGTACTATTTACTTCGTCGCGTAGTACCAATGTGTTTACAAAGAAACCTATCAGGCCTTCCAGCGCCTGCTGTTCCCTGCTTGCAATGGACGTGCCTACACAGATATCCTGCTGGCCGCTGTATCGGTACAACAACACTTTAAATACGGACAGCAAGGTCATATACAATGTGCTGCCCTGCTGCTGGCTAAGTTTTTGCAACTGCTCTGCCAGTGGCTTATCAATGGTAAAAAATGAATTGGCTCCTTTGGAGGTTTGTATGGCGGGCCGTACATAATCTGTTGGCAACTGGATCGGCATTAACCCGTCCAGTTTTTCTTTCCAGTAGCTTACTTTGGTATCCAATACTTCACCCTGTAAATAATTACGCTGCCAAACAGCATAGTCTGCATATTGTATATCCAGAGGCAACAAACCGGGTACCCGGTTCTCTGTAAAAGCGCTATATGATTCTGCAACTTCCGCTACCAGTAGCGGGGTAGACCAGGCATCTGAAGCGATATGGTGCATGGTAACCACCATTACATGTTCTTCTTCGCCTAAAGCGATCAGGTCTGCACGAACCATGTGATCTTTTGATAAATCAAATGGCTGCCTGATCAAATCCTTTATGAACAATTGCAGTGCCTCGGAGTTGTCACGGTATTGGGACCCATCCATCAAATTGATCTTAAACCTGTCGGTATCGGTGATATATTGAAAACCTTTGCCGTCCTCTTCCCGGATAACGGTACGCAGCACTTCGTGCCGGTTGATAATATTTTGCAAAGCAAAGGTGAGTGCGTCAGGATTTATCTTACCCGCGAGGCGCAATACGGTGGGTAAATGATATTGGAGACTTCCTTCCAGTTGATCAATAAACCACAAGCGCTCCTGTGCAAAGGAAAGGGGGATCTTTTTCAATTCATTCCGGTCAAATTTTTTGAGATGGTGAGATAAAGGAACGGCCTTTTCTTTAGCTGCAAAATTTTTAAAATATTGAATCAAAAAAGGTTTGTTCTCTTTCAACTCTTCCAACAAAGCCCGGTCAATTTGCTTACCCTTTTCTACATGGATCGACAATTCATTTTCAGCATAAGAAACACTCACCCCATAGCCGTTTGCCTTTTCCAATAACCTCAACACTTTTGCAAGACTAAATTCAGACATATTTTATTTTTTAAACAATTAAATGGAACGGTATTTTTTACAGTTTTATTGTATCATAATTTTCTGGTACAGCAACGAAACCATCCTGGTTTACTTTGATGTAACTGGCCAATTCCGCAATAGTAACCAATTCAAAAAATGTTGTAATCGCCAGCTCAATCTTCAGCTCCCTTCTTACAGAAGATATCAGCCGCATTACCAATAACGAATGCCCACCCAGCTCGAAGAAATTATCGTGTATACCTACCCGTTCCACCATCAGAATTTCTTTCCAGATGCCGGATAGTTTATTTTCAATTTCATTCCGCGGAGCAACAAATTGGTTACTCAGCATTTCCGTGGCATCCGGATCAGGCAAGGCTTTTCTGTTGATCTTACCGTTGGGGGTTAATG
>JANPIJ010000181.1:0-13741 GCA_031424955.1 Ferruginibacter sp.
GTCCAAAAAATCGTCTCCATCAGATTGTTGGGTTTAGTAGATCTAGGTTGATATAACTCTTAACGCAACTTTTTAGTTTTTAAATATCAATTAATTAACCTGGCCTTGAGCAATCCCCGTTTTTTCCATCACCCCCCTTCAATGGTTCTGCGGGATTTTGATACAACAATTCATTAACCGCTTTTTCAGATTGCATTAGCAAAAGTTGCGCTGGATTTTGGAATTCGCATTATGCTTACTGCTAACAGGCGAGGTGTTAAAGTCGATTTACTGCCCAAGTTATGCATTCTACGCACAAACAACTTGAGTAACCCCGATTAGTTTTTTCTTGTTTAACATTGCATGAAACTCTTCTGTAAACCGCAAAAAATAAAAACTGAGACCAAAAACAGGGAGAACAAAATGATTTCTTTTTTATAAATTAGTTTTTAAAAGGTTTTGAATGAAATAATTCCTATTCAATCTAACAACCAGAAGAATAGACTGTACCAAACCGGTATGTTATCGTTTTGTTTAGCCGAAAAAATTAGCAACATTCAAAACAGCTTGCTATTTCCATATTACCATTTCAACTGCCTTTTTTGATTTTTATAATTAGTGACCTCAATGCTTTGCATGTTGCTGTTGGTAATAATAAGATTGGCCGATTGGGAAAGAAAGGAACTTCCGAAATAAACTTCCTGCCTGCGTTTGCTGCCATTTTTGAAAGTGATGAAAACGTAGAGATCATTGGGCAACAGAGCCAAAACATTGCCAGTAGTTTTTGCCGTAAATAGTTTCAACGTTGATTTATTTTGACTTGCTGCCAGCAGCAAAGCATTGTTGGCACTGCGCAATGCTACCAATGCTTTTCCATCGCCGGGTATGTAAATGCCTGCCTGTTGAATGGTGAGGGCTTTAAAGTTTCCTTTTCCATCACCTTTTAAAACCAACCCATTTAAGGCATCATATCTACCGGTTCCAACTTCCGTACCAAAGTCGTTGCCATTGATGGTCACATCCAGGTTTCCATCTCCATCCACATCTTCGGCTACCATGCCATATAGGGGTGCAAACTGTGCCTGTATCGGCAAAGGTTTTATTTCAAATTTGCCATTGCCCAGGTTATTAATGTAGCAGGACTGCAGGTTGTTTGCTGTTAAACAATAAGCCTGCTTTTTCATGGCAGGGGTAAGCAAAGAATCTATGGTTGCTGCCGCATATTTATGATATTTAGGAAACCTGCCCCGCATCACAATCATTTGTTTGGTCATATCGTCCCTGCCAAATGCGGGGAACTCATTTTTGCTGCCATCCACTGCGGGAAGGTATAAAGATGGTATCGCATCATAGCTTCCGTTCTGGTCAAAATCGGCTGCATAAATATGTGCCGGAAACTGATTGCTTATCCGGTAATAAGAATTAGTACCAAGGTTGCCTGCTATATAATCTATATCGCCATCATTGTCAAAGTCGCCTGCCGTAATACTGTTCCACCAACCAAGTTCTTTAGCAATGCCCGAAGTTTGGGTAACATTTTGCAACAGCCCATGATTGTTTTTAAAAATAGTGATGGGCATCCACTCACCGGTTACTATTAAATCGGGCCAGCAATCATTGTCGTAATCACTCCAGACGGCATCGCATACTAAACCTATATTCAGCAGACCTTTAGCAACAGTAGCTGTTACATCGGTAAAATGAATTTTCCCATTTTTCGAATCGTTCCTGAAAATAAAACTGGATACCGCCTGCGGATATTTACCCGGCACTACCCTGCCGCCTACAAACAAATCAAGGTCGCCATCTTTATCGTAGTCCACTGCTTTAACGCATGATTTACTTACCAAATTTTTAGGTAAAGCTGAGGTATCTCTTGTAAAGTTACCCTTGCCGTCGTTTATAAAAAGCCTGTCCTGATAACCCTGGTAGCCTTCTGCAAATTCGTTGCTACCAGATACAAGATACACATCATTGTCGCCATCATTGTCAGTATCAAATAGCAATGGCCCCATGTCTTCCTGTATTTTGTCGTACTTATTTGCCTTGGGCGATAATTGCTTTTCGATAAACGTCCCATTAGTTTGTTGCAGAAAATAAGTTTCATATTGCAGGTAGACTGTACCCACAAAAATATCATCCAGCCCGTTGCCATCAATATCCGCCACGGCCAGCGATGGGCCGTATTGCGACAGTTTATGCGGCAGCATTTTTTGCAAATTAAAGTCCACATAATCCATTTCGGTACTGGCAAATTTTAGGGATGCAGTATCTGTAATTTCTTTAAACAGGGATAGATTATTTAATACTGTTGTAGCATAACTGGTTACCCTTGTTGCCTGGTTTATATTTACTTTTAAAAGCTCATTTACATTTATATTGGTTAGCAGTTGTTGCTTACCGTTAGGCCAATCAATTACAATACTGTCAACTTTTTTGGTAACTCCTAAACCAAAGTGCGCATTAAAATCAACGGTGGATAAATAGCCCCGGTAAGGCGTATGCTCATACACCTGCTTTTTAGCTGAGTCGTAAAAAATGGTTACAAACGCACCAATTGCATCAATATTCTTTGCATCGCCTTTAAATTGAATGTTTAGGTAACTGGCATTGTCTTTATTGTTTTCACTGTTATTTTTATAAATGAATGCTTCATCATTTATATTATTTACAACATAGTCAAGATCGCCATCATTATCCAAATCTGCATAAGCTGCTCCATTTGAAAAAGACGGCTCTTTCATTCCCCAGGCCTCGGTTACATCCGTAAAATTAAGGTTACCGCCATTTTTAAAACAATAGTTAGGAATTTTTACCTGGGGCATTTGTTTTATCACCGTTTCTTTACTGGCAATTTTTACTGCATTATCCCGGTAATGTATAAAATCATTATCGGTAACATCCCGTGGGAAACCATTGGTAACTATTAAATCCCTATATCCATCATTATCAAAATCAGCCAGCGATGGTGTCCAGCTCCAGTCTGTTTCTGCTACGCCGGCTAAAAAAGATATTTCACTAAATGAAGGATCGCCGATGGTATCGTTTTGCAACAAACGTGGGCCATTATTTAATTGCAATGTATTACGGGTGTATTGGTACATATAGCCATACGAATCGTTCATGATAAAGGCATTGTAATTGTTACCGCCAAAATTTGTTTTCTTCCGCAGGTTGTCTGGCGGCAACATGTCCATTGCTACAATATCCATCATGCCATCGTTGTTTATATCTGCTACATCGTTGCCCATGGCAGACATGCTGGTATGCTTAAAATAAATGCTTGCCTTGTTGCTGAAGGTGCCGTTTTTATTGTTGATGTAGAACAGGTCTTCTGAAATATAATCGTTGGTAACGAGTATATCTTTCCATCCATCCCGGTTGATATCTGTAATATTGAGGCCAAGGCCGTAGCCTTCGATGCTGATACCGCTTTGTACTGATACATCCGTAAAAAAAGAGTGGGTTAAGGAGTCGCTGAAATTATTTTGATAGAGCCTACCTGTATTTTGTGTTTTTGCATCAAGTACCCTTGCCCTGAATGTGCCGGGATAAAAGGAAGTATCGGGCTTATTGTTGAGTACATACAAATCTAGGTCGCCATCGTTATCATAATCGAAAAATGCTGCGCTGGTGCTGTTGCCATTATCATCTATACCATATTCTTTTGCTGATTCTTTAAATATGGGTACACTATTTTTAATACCGGTATTCAGGTACAATAAATTTCTCCTCCTGGCCGGGTCTTTATATTTTGTGGCGCAGATGTATATGTCCTTCAGGCCATCATTATTAATATCAACTACTGCTACATTGTTGCACCATCGGCCTTCGCCGGTTACATGGGCTTCATTGGTTACATCGGTAAACTGCATATCACCTTTATTGAGATACAGTTTATTTGAAGTGAGATTGGCAGTAAAATAAATATCGGTAAGGCTATCATTATTAAAATCTGCCAGTGCTACACCACCGCCATTATAAACATATTCGTAGTCGATAATATTGATGCTGTCTTTTTCTGAAATGGTATTTATAAAACTAACACCGGTGTAGGTTGATGACAAAGAAGTAAAAAGTATTTTTTGCTTGCAGGACAAGAAAAAAAATATGGTGCAGGTAATAAGGCAAATAAAATATCCAGGTTGTTTCATATAATTATTTATAAAAATTAAATTCAGCAATCATTTGCAATCATACATTTATTTTATTAAGAAAAGACATTTTCTCCGTTATTCAAGGAAAAGAAACAGGCTGCTCATTGCTGAACAACCTGTACTTTATTTTAATTAACCATGCTTATCTGCTGGCTACATTAAGTTAATATCCACTATTTTGCTTAATGGCTGTATTCGTGTTCATTTCTCTTAACGGTATAGGCAAGGCATATTTCTTATCATCCCAGGTTAAATTACCAGTAGTTACTTTTTGATAATAAGTCGCCTCGTTTTGGCCTATTTTCCAGCGGCTCACATCAAACCACCAGGTACCTTCGCCAAAAAGCTCTGCCCATCTTTCGTATTTTAGAGGATCATTTTTAAGAGCTGCATCGGGCGCTTTTGTAGCGGCACTTAAACTGCTGTAATCATATACACTGGGATTATCCGGATTTACATTGTATGCCCTGCGATGAACTTTATTGATGTATTCGAGCGCAATTACATTTGCCCCGGTTTTAATGGATGCTTCAGCAAACAAAAGATAGATATCTGCAAGCCGGAGAATATACATATTATTAGCATTGGCAACATTACCTGCCCATACATGCTTGTCCTTCATTACATATTTATGCCAGCACCAGGCCTGTATATTGTCTGTAGAAACACCATCACCTGGCATTTTTGCGGTTGGATAGGTGTTACCATCCCATCCTATTGAATCTAAATATGGTTGAAAAGCTACTACCCATAACCTTGGATCTACCACTTTAGTATCTCTCCATGTTTTTGACTGTGCCAGGTAAGCAGGCGCACGCAATTCATTATTATTAATTGCTGTGCCGGTAAATCCAAATCTTGATAAGTTTTTTTCATGGATAAAATAATTACCAAACCCATTTTTTCCAATTGAACCATTGTCCTCATAAGCTGGTGCCAGGTAAATAGATAATCGTTGACCGACATTCCCATCATTATTCCATTCATTATTTCTATCAGCTACAAAGTTTAATTCAAAAAATGATTCGTTGTTAAATTCAAACTTACCGTTAAACATCTCCTTATAAACATCAAATGCTACCAGCGACTTTCCGCTTCCATCTATGACTTCTTTTAATTTGGCAGTTGCTAATGCCCACTGCTGGGTATAAACATAAGCTTTACCCAACATGGCTTTTACAGCCCATCCACTTACCCTTGCCACATCTGCACCATCCCATGTTTGTGTTCCAAGTAAAACCTCAGCAGATTTTAGATCTTCCGTAATGTAATTCCATACTTCACCTATTGTACTTCTTGGCACCTGAGTTTCTGGCACCGAAGATGCTAGTTTAGTGATAATTGGCACACCCATTTTAGCCCTATCAGCATCAGTAGTAATCATAGTTTCGCCATAAAAGTTTACTAAAATCATATAATTCCAGGCTCTTACAAAACGAGCCTGGCCTTCTATAAAATCAACTTCTTCTTTTTCATCTGGTGTAAGAAGAGGATTCTTGGTTCTGAACCTTGCTATATCACTCAAGGTATTTACACATTTGGCAATATTTTCATAATGAGAATTCCAAAGCTCACCCACATCCCCATTGGTTTTATCATAACTCAACTGTGTTGCGGCATTAAAATCTGGCGCCTGATACGCCTGGTTAGCACTATGATCCCTGCTAACACCAAAAAATCTAAACATTTGAGGAGAATAAATTCCTGAACGAAAACGACCATATAAATCGTTTAGTTCTATATTAAGGTCGTCTATTGTAGCAGGATAATTATCTGCAGAATAAACATTGGGATCTGTAACATCCAGATAACCCTTTTTACAGGAAACTATAGAAATACCGGCAGAAATTATTAACACTAAAATCAGTAACCCGGTCTTGATATTTACTTTCATAAAATTAATTTATAATTAATTAAAAAGGTTATTAAAAATTCACGTTGATGCCTGCTGAAAATAACCTTGATGTTGGATACCTGTAGGTACTTTCATCTATTCCCCTGGACCTTACAAAACCTCCTAATTCCGGATCGTACCCCTTGTATTTGGTTATAGTCAATAAATTATCTGCCATTACAAAAAACCTGGCAGAAGAAATGCCTGTACGTTTTATCAGCTTATTTGATAACGTATAGCCAACCTGCAGGTTTCTTAATTTTAAATAAGCACCATTTTGTACATGATAGCTGGATATAGCAGTCCAGTTTCCATTGGGGTCATCCCCTCCAAAATTAGGGTCATCCTGCGGATAATATGACCGCGGTACACTGGTTACGCCATTACCATTGAATAGAGAATTTTTGAAAATGGCACTGGTGGTATTGTAATCGCTAAAGAACACATGATTAAAAGATTCCTGTGCATTATATATATCAACTCCCTGAACACCTGCAAATAAGGCGTTTATATCAAACCCTTTGTATTGTATCCCGAGTGTTATTCCATAGTTTAATTTGGGCCATGGATTGCCAATATATTGACGGTCATCGTCGTTGATTACACCGTCTGCATTTAAATCTTTATAAATTAAATCACCTGCCGTTGGAGTGTACGCATCTTCTCCCACTTTTGGCCCCTTTGCTGCTTCTGCATCTGTCTTGTAGATTCCGTTTGCGACCCATCCGTAAAATTGCCCCAATGGTTGTCCAGGCTCAGTTTTAGTGGCCGTAATGCCATCATATATTTCATTTAAATTGCCGTCAAAAAACTCACCACCTAATGTAGGATCAAGATTTATTAATTTATTTTTATTGAAAGCCCCAGTTAAACCTATATTAAATTTTAAATCGCGGCCAACTGTTCCATTATAGTTTACCAAAAACTCAATTCCTTTGTTACTCATCGAACCGATATTAAACGGTATGGTTTCTCCCTGGCCTGCAGAGCCTGCAATCGGAATATCATATACCATTTGCTTAGTTTGCCTGGAGTAAACATCTAATGACAGCGTAAGTGCATTTTTAAATAAAGCAACATCTACCCCAATGTTTGTGGTAGTTACGTTTTCCCACTGTATATCCTTATTGGGCATTTGGGTGGCTATATTAAAGCTGTTTAATATTGGACCATTGGGCCCAAGTACTGCAGGATACCCACCAGTGTAAGAATTTAGGAAAAGAAAATTAGGAACATCGCTGTTACCCAGTGTGCCATAACTGGCTCTTAATTTTAAGTCTGAAAACAATTTAGAACCCTTCATAAAATCTTCATTGATAACTTTCCAGCCTACAGAAACTGAGGGGAACACACCATATTTATTATTGGGGCCAAATGCGGTAGAAACTCCGTCTCTGCGTACATTGGCGTTAAATAAATATTTATCAGCAAAACTATATGTGATCCTTCCAAACAAAGAATTTGTCCTGTACACATCCGCTCCGCTCCCACTTACTGTATTGAAGGCTAATTGTTGGCGAACAAACTCGAAATCCCTGTTTAAAGGTGCCCCAGGATAATCTGCATAGCCATTAATATTATCACCTTTCGCTCTTTTTGCTTCATATCCAAGCAAAACTGAAAAATCATGCTGCTGAATTTTTTTGGCATAGTTAAGGGTAGTGTTACCAATAAAATCCAGATTTTTGCCATAACCTTTTCCAAACCGGGCTACCTGGTTTTGAGATGAGCCCCAGTCGTAAGGATGATCGTAATAATAGCTATCGCCGCCAACATATCGCATGCCAAGATTTTGCCGCAGTTTTAACCCTTTTATAATTTCAACTTCAGCATATACTGCAAGGTTGGCCTGATTATCATTGTTGCGCCCATATCTTTTTAGTTCCTCGGCAACGGGATTACCACCATCAAAGTAGTCAGGTGTTTTGCCCCAACCACCCAATGGATTACTGGCATCATATACATTCATTACGGGTGAGCTACGAAAGTTTAATAAACCCTGGTTGGGAGTTTGGTATGGATTTACATTTTCACTGGTCAGATAAAAATTTTGCCCTATTTTAAGATGCTTATTTATTTTATGGTCAGAATTAATACGCAGCGAATACCTTTTTACATAATTGTCAATATGTACCCCTTGCTGATTGTTATAGCTTCCTGACATGTAATAAGTGGATTTTTCATTGCCACCAGCCAGTGAAACTGAATAATTTTGTTCTATACTATTTTGATACAGATGATCAAACCAATTAGTGCTGGGTAAATTTTTACGGCCGGCTTCAGGGCCGAAAAAGTTATCCGCATCATCACCATTGGCAATTCTAGCTTTAATAAAATCATCTTTTGACAATAATTGGGGAAGATTAAGTGGCTTTCTTGTACCAACAGTACCATTGGCAGTAATTTGCAATTTGCCTGCCTTCCCTTTTTTGGTGGTTACCAGTATTACTCCACCCGCTGCTGCGGAACCATAAATAGCAGCGGCACTGGCATCTTTAATTATTTCCATGTTTTCTACATCCTGCATATTAAAACTATTGCCCGGGTCTGTAAATGGTATGCCATCTATTACATACAATGGCCCGGCGCCGCGAATGTTAACCGGACCTCTTACAATGATATCAGGATAAGCACCCGGCTCACCGCTTGTATTGGTTACTACAACCCCTGCCACCCTACCCTGTAAGGCTTCTGCTACGCTACGCACGGGTTGGTTTTTGATGGTTTCTCCTTTTATAGAGGATATTGCACCGGTTATGTCTTTTCGTTTCTGACTACCATAACCAATCACCACAATATCATCCAGGGTATTAATGAGAGCGGCAAGTCGTATGTTCAACGTTTTGTTGCTACCAATGGCAATTTCTTTATATGAATAGCCAATACTGGTAAATTCTAAAATTTCATTTTCCTCAGCTTCAATAGAAAAAACGCCACTTTCATCAGAAATTACAGAGCGCTTAGTACCCTTTACAGTTATAGTAACAGATGGTACTGGCTCACCTTTTTCGTTTAGTATGGTACCAGTAATTGTAAAAGGAGGAGCCAGATTTAATAAAACCTTTAGAGGCATTGACCCAACCGGGTTTTTATTATTGAAGATCACGACTTTGCTGCCCAATTCTGCAAAGGAGAGGCTGGTATTTTTGAGCAACTTTTCCAGAACATCCTGTACAGATGTTTTTTTGAATTTCAGTTTTGCAGCATTGAAAATAATTAATTCTTCGGGGTTAAAAGCAAATTGAATATCTGTCATTAAGCCAATTTGCTTAACACATTTATCCAGTGTCTCGCCCCTGAAGTGAATGGAAATTTTTGTCTCCTTTAGTTTTTGAGCATTGCCAGGAGACGCAATAAGCAATGCATTCAACAAGCAAATACATATTGCGAAAATAAACGTTGACCTCATAAGGAAAACAGTTGTTTTGGAAAATTTTTTGTTCATAAAGCTACTTTAATTTAGGTTTAAATCGAATTGTTGTAGAAACATTTGTTATTTTAATTTGGTGTTTGGGTTTTATCTATCTATTTTAAAAGTATGATTTGCCTAGCCGAAGCAATTACCCTAAATATTTTATAAACTGACAATATTTTACATGCTGTCAATTTCAATTAAATATTATAAGCACACACAAGGCTTGAATTTATTGGAACTACGATAAAATTGTTTGTTAAGGAAATGAGCAAAAGCATTTGAATAATCGTTAAAAAAACTGTACAGCATCAGTTAATAAACATATAACAAACAAAAACGGATTTTATACCATCTACTTTAAAAAAAGTTTAAAGGAAAAAAAATAAAACATTTTTGTAATCGCCTATTCAAATAACTTAACAATTAAAAAAGGAGTTTATACCATACTTTCTAAAATTTTGTTTCATAATTCTACTACAAAATGAAAAATCTATGCTAAAAAATAAAGTAGTTATTTTTGTTGTAAAGCAATTTAAAAGCTAATAAGGTAATATTATACTTGCGATATGATAAAGGACTCAGATTACGAACTAATAAAATTAATGAGGGAAAAAGATGACAAACAGGCTTTTCAATTGTTATATAACAAATATTGGGAAAAATTATACAGTATTGCCGTGCTAAAAGTGCATGATGAAAATGAGGTAAGCGATATTGTACAGGATTTGTTTGTGACTGTTTGGATAAAACGGAAAGAACTAAATATTAATACCCATGTTGACTTATATCTTTATCGGGCAATAAAAAACCGGATCACTAACTATTATAAGAAGAAGTACCTGACAATAGAAAAATTGAATCAACTTTCGATAAATACTTCTGGAAAAACCGATGCGGATGCGGAGGGTATTTGTTCTTTCAAAGAAGTGGAATTAATTATCAATAAAGAATTAGAAAGTATGCCGGATAAAATGAAACAGGTTTTTTTACTGAGCAGGGATGAACAGTTATCCTCCAAAAAAATATCGGAAATGCTTTCACTTTCAGACCAAACCGTTCGTAACCAAATATCAAAAGCGATAAAGCGAATAAAAATAACATTAGAAAAATACAGGGTTACCGGATAATCAGTCCCACAAAAACCATAAATGCAATGATTTACAATAAAAAAGATATTACGGCTATCATCTTAAAAAATGAACACGATGCCTGCTCCCCTGAAGAACTACAGATTTTAGAGGAGTGGTATAATAGCCTTGATGACAAGGCCCATTTGGAGAAGTTTGAGAATAGCAGCAAAGATGTAAAAAAGAACAGCATTTGGGAGGCCGTAAATGCTAAAGTTGATACAATAGAAACTAAAGAAGCCGACGTTGTTGAATTTAAACCGGGCAAATCTGTTTTTTATTACATTGCCCGTATAGCAGCGATGCTGATATTAGTGGCGGGTTCATACTTAACTTTCAATTGGTTTAGCAATAAAACTATTAATAGTACAGTAGATGCAACTGTATATTTAAACCAGGAAAACAACAGCAATAGCCCAAAAAAAATAATATTGCCTGATAATTCTTTATTGTGGCTGGATGCAAATGCATCTATAAAATATCCCGAGCACTTTACGATTAAACGGAGTATTTCTTTGCTTGCAGGTAAAGTTTTTTTTAATATAGCACACGATTCATCTAAACCATTCACCGTTGAAACAGAAGGCGGTTTAAAAACTACTGTGCTGGGTACTGCTTTTGTTATCGAACAAGGCGGTGATAATAGTTCGGTAAAAGTGAGTGTTTTAAGAGGAAAGGTACAAGTAGCCGATAAAGTAAACAAATACGCCATACTTACCAGAAACCAGGGAGTGGATGTAAATACCAACTCTAAAATCGCCAGTCTTTTGGTGGTAGATTCGCTTGATATGACAGGGTGGTTTGCCTCAAAAATAGTATTGGACAACGTAACCTTAAAAGAAGTAGCTGCATCCATCAACCAAACTTTTGGATATACAGTAGAATTTTCATCGCCTAAATTATCAAGGAAAAGGTGTTCAATCACCTACAATGCCACAGACGATGTGGATGACATTTTTATTTTACTCAATAAAATTTATCATACAAAGCATAATTACTCTGGCAATAAAATTTATATAAAACCTGTGAGATAATTGAAAATATAGCCAGTTATTCATTTTATCCAAAATATTTTTGAGGATGCTGACCAGTAGCATTTCTATTTCACGAAATATTAACAAGCAAATCTGCCCATTATAGTTGGCTATGATGGGGTAATAGCTTGTACAATTGGGTGATATAAATCAATGCCGGTTAGTTAACAAAAATGCCAATTTTTGTGAAGATACCCCAAAGGGTAAATCATCAGGAAAATAAAAACGAGATGTCCAATATAAAAAATGTATTTTTTCTACTCCTTTTATGCCTAACATTCAATTATTGTAACAATAACAATAGCAACGGAAAAAAGGAAGTTGCGGTAGATGCTACAATAGATACGGTGCAAAAATCTCCGGCCACAATAATGGCCACCAATATTGACATGTTGAAAAACATTATTGTTTATGATGTTTTCAGCCCCCCGGTTGCCAGTCGTATTTATGCGTATGCTTCCCTGGCACAGTATGAAGCTATACGCTTCAACGATACCAGCTTTATTTCTTTTACAGCAAAATTAAATGGCTTTGCTGCAATACCACAGCCTATTGCAGGCACTACATACAATTATACTGTATCGGCAGTAAAAGCCTTTGCCACGATGGCCGAAAATGTAATTTTCAATAAAGACAGCCTTCGCTTTTATACCGATAATACACTTAACACGTTATCATTAGTTACCAGTAAAGAAGTATTTAACCGCTCTATACAATTGGGAGATTCCATTGGTAAAATTATCTGGAAACGGGCCAGTAAAGATTTTTACAAAGAAACCAGGGGGATGACAAAATATAATGTAGAACGAATAGAAGAAAAATGGCAGCCCACCCCACCTGATTACATGGATGCTGTGGAACCCTGGTGGAATAAGATAAAGCCACTTGCTCTTGATAGTTGCAACCAATGCGCCCCTGCTGCGCCATACAGCTACAGCGATAAAAAAGAAAGCCCATTTTTTAAAGAAGCATTATCAGTATTTAAAACCGCCAATAGCCTATCTGACAGCCTGAAATCTATTGCGACATTTTGGGATGACAACCCGTTTGTAATGAACCATAGTGGTCATGCTGCTTACGCCACTAAAAAAATGACGCCTGGCGGCCACTGGATGGCAATTGCTGCAAAGGCATGCCGCAACACCCGTGCTAATGAAGTTAAAACGGCACAGACTTTTGCGCTCACTTCTGTTGCGCTGCTGGACGGCTTTATTAGTTGCTGGGATGAAAAATATCGCAGCCAGACCGTAAGACCTATTACAGTAATTAATAAATATTTGAACCCCACATGGCAGCCTTTTTTGCAAACACCGCCCTTTCCGGAATACCCAAGCGGACACAGCGTTATATCTGCTTCCGCAGCAGTGGTGCTTACCCATCTTTTTGGCAGCCAATTTAATTTTAAAGACAGCAGTGAACTGGAATACCAGGGTGTAGTGCGGAGCTTTCCCAATTTTTATGCAGCAGCGGATGAAGCTGGCATCAGCAGGTTTTACGGTGGCATACATTTTATGAATGCCATTCATAAAGGAAGCGCACAGGGCAAAGAAGTGGGACGGGTTGTTTTACAAAAATTAGATTTAAGGGAATAGTTAAATAAAAATACTTTTCATGAAAATGTACCTCGCATTTCTTTTTACATTGCTACATTTCTCACTATTTGCCCAGCACCCAAACCTTGAGAAAATTTTACAATCCAACGATTTAAGTTACCTGGTGCACAACCATGTGGCTTCTCACAATCCTATGCCGCATGGCTGGGAAAATTTTACCCATGCACAATCGCCGCTGGGTCGGTTTACCTTTCCTTTGGTAATGGCTATGCACAGCGGGGAGGTATATTCGCTACAGGACAAAGGAATTTTAACCCAGCACACTACCACTTCACAACAATGGCTGCCATGGCTGTTTGAGGCGGGCACCAATGCAATAAAAATCAGGAGGACTGTTAACAAAGATATTTTAATCAGCGAAGTAACCAGCACTAACCCAGCTAACATGGTAATACTGGAAATGAATAGTTTTACCGATCATTACTACCGGGATAAAAATGATATTGATTTAAAATTTGACAAGGCCAATAACCGGTTTATTTTTAGATGGCAAGATTACAGTATGCTGGTAACATTTACCGG
>JANPIJ010000182.1:0-32670 GCA_031424955.1 Ferruginibacter sp.
TCTAAAAATAAAAACTACAAACTAATTATAGGGTTATCAGTGTTTAAATTGTAGAGGGCCGTTAAAATGGATTGGATCATCATTTTAGCGGCTTTTTCTTTTGCTATAACTGAAGAAAGAAAAATTATCAGGCAGCTTTTCATTTTAAGAATAATTTTCCGGATTATGGAAAGAAGAGCTAATAATAAACATTAATTTTGCTAGTAATCAAACAGTTACATCTTTGATCATTTAGGAAATAGAAATAAACAGGAAGCGAAGTGAAAAGGGGATGTGAAAAGTTCTAAAAATAAAAACTACAAACTAATTATAGGGTTATCAGTGTTTAAAATTAAAGAGGGTCGGTAAAATGGATTGGATCACCATTTTAACCGACTTTTTCTTTTGTATCAATTGAATTTCTCTGGCCACGGGGTACCAGACTTTGTTTAAAATTCTCCGCTGGCCCCACCACCACCAAAACTTCCACCACCAAATCCGGTTCCTTCCGTTCCCCGGGCATTGCCACCAAAGGTTTGCAACTGTAACAGCGATTCTAATTGCAACTTCCCTTCTGCTTCAGCCGTATTTATTTCAAGATTGGTAAATCCATATTTAGGCTTTTTCAGATACCGGGTAAGTAAATAAGAAATCAGTATCAATATGATGCCTCCTGCTGCTATCATCATTTCAATGGAACCTATAAAATAATAATATCGAACAGTAAAAACAATTGCTGCCAGTAATAACAGGCTTACCCGTATCAACATAATATCCTTTTTCTGAATGCCCCGGATGATGTAAACAAAGGGTATCACGAGTGTAAACAACCAGAAAAACCAGCCAAAAGGAATTGAATCATTTGCAGCAAGGTTTAAATTGAACATTGTATTACTCAATTCCCGCACAACAAAATAGTTCACCGGGAAGTATATAAACAGCAAAGCTGCAAATAAAATGACTTGTAAACAGTTAGTGTAAAGCAGGTTTTTATGTACCCTTATTTTTCGCTTTGCTAAAAACCAGGTCATTAAAGAGATCGCCGATATTACAAAAGGAACAAAGGCTTTTGCCTCCTCCCCCATTTTAATACCCGTAAAAAAGAAAAATCCCAGGAAAGCAATAAACGATACGGCCGCCATTACCCTGTCTGCAAACCGTAATGTGCAAAAAAGGGAAATTACAAAAATAACGATGCAGTTTGCAATATCACCGGCGTTGGACATATAACTGATCCCGCCGAAAAGGCAGCAGGCAGATATCCAAAGTAAAGCGTCATCTGTACCAGACTGTAAATGCTTTTTGGTTTGCACCAGGTATTCCAATGCAACATAAGCCACCAGCGCATAGAATACCGCGATGCCTCCAACAGCATGTTCAATCGAATTGAGAAACAGCAAAGAAAAAAGGCCAAAGGAAAATAAAACAATTACTGTTGTAAGAATAAACAGGCCAATACTGATAAAAAAATTGGGGGAATAAAATGGTGATGGGTATTGGTTGTTGATGGCGTCCCACTCAGCTTTATCCAAACAATTTTGATGAAAGGCTTCGGCTGCCTGTTGCTGAATAAATAAATTATTAAGCCCTAAAGTATTATACGCTATCATGTTGCTTTAATTTTTTTATTTGTACTTATTAAAAACAAAACCAATGCAATACCCGAAGCAATAAAATATAAAAACCCCAGGTAAATAGCGCCGATACCATCATCGCTTAAATGAGCCAATACATTCAGTACAACATAGCTAATGCCAATATAGGCGTACAGGGTAATGACCAACGTAAAATAAAATGATTTCTCCGGTATTGATTTCCTGTAAAGAAAATATACGAGGCCTGTCAAAATAAGGAACCAAACAAGGTAAATGCCACTAAAATGAAACATAGCAGCTAGGCAGGAGATTAAAACCATGTGCGTGCCAAAATTGGCATAGGTAAACTCAAAATGCTTTTTTATGTTTCGTGTAATTGTAACCCATGCTACCAGCAGCAATAGCACTCCGAGGATCAGGCCTGTATAAATGAGGTATCCGTTATTAAAATCGTTGGAAGTTAATAACTCCATTGGCGTAACCGCTATACCCAGCCAGGCTCCCAGGTTGGTGATGGCCATGCACAGGATTCCGATGTGATCAAAATAATAGGCGGTGAAAAACAAAACGACCATCGGAAAAAAAATAGCCAGCCCATACCGGTGTCCAAAAACATTATATTGATATTGAAGGTAACCAATGAATGTAATAAAAGTACAGCAACCCAGCAATACCAGGTAATCGAAAAAAGAATTGGGCGCAATAACTTTAGCTGTAGAAAATGGTCGTTTGTTTTTAAAGCAATAATAGAAGCAGCCGGTACAAATAAATGCCAGGAACAATAAAATGGCCTGGTGCCCGATGGTATCAATATTTTTATACACCAGTATCCCGAGGCCTCCACTAAGCAATAAAATGCCCAGGTAGAGTAGCGTTTTTATTTCCCAATGAACGGAAAGAAGGTTTAGCCTGGCTTTCTCATTAATTTTTTCATAAGAACCATCTCCTACTATACCTTCTGCATGCAGTTTCTCAAATAATTGCTTATTCATATCATTCATAATAGGAGATAAAAATAATTGAAATATTGGATGAAGCAGATATTACTTACTATGCGGAATGTGTTACTTATTAAACGGGCGGCACCCGCATTTCCCTTGTCTAAATCGTTACTTTAATTCAACCCATTGTATTCAATTAACTGGCTAAAGGATTCAAAATATGCAAATAAGATTTTAATAAATGGAGCATTTACAAAATTTGTCTATTTTGCTTTTCAAAACCTGATCACATGCTACAACCCGATTTTTCCGTTTTCCCGGAAATACAAACAGCAAGACTAGTATTGCGAAAAGTTACAGCTAAAGATGCACCAGAAGTTTTTAAACTGAGAAGTGATGAACAGGTAATGCAATACATTGATAAGGAAAGAGCTGCTACCGTTTTGGACGGAGAGGTATTTATCACCCGGATTATCTTGTCATTAAATAATAATGACGGCATCACCTGGGCAATTACGCTAAAGGAAAACCCTCAAACCTTAATTGGCACCATCGGTTACTGGAGATTGATTAAGGAACATTACCGGGCTGAAATAGGCTATATGCTAAAACCTGATTACTGGAAGAAAGGAATAATGAAGGAAGCATTGGAAAAAGTAATTGAATTTGGATTCAATGAATTGAAATTACATAGTATTGAAGCGCAGATCAACCCGGAAAACAGCCCATCCGCAGGTATATTAATCAGCAACGGTTTTGTAAAGGAAGCGCACTTCAAAGAAGACTATCTTTTTAACGGTGTTTTCAAGGATACGGTTGTATTTTCCAGGCTACAAAAATAAATGCCCTGAAAATATGCTGATCGATTTTTTAATAAGCCATAAGAGATGAAAGGAAATTTTAAAGGAATAACTTTTATAAAATAGAAATTCGACTGAATGATTAAACATACAAACTTTGGAGGGTAGATTTATGGCCGTGTACACTCCGGAAATTATATCATTTTAAACATCTACCGCTTTATTAATATTTTTTTATGCCCCATTCTTTAAGCATCGCCCCCCTTGTAAGTAACGATATAGTAAAACTGGTTAATTTAGTCAACAGTGCATATCGTGGAGAAAGTTCCAAAAAAGGATGGACAACCGAGGCTGACCTGCTGGATGGCCTTCGTACAAATGAAGAATCTATACAAGCAATTATACAAAAACCGGGAGCTGTGATACTGACCGCCAGGACCAATAACAACGAACTGGCAGGATGTGTTTACCTGCAACAACAGGAGCAGCAGGTTTACCTCGGCATGTTAACAGTAGCTCCTGATATACAGGCAAAGGGTATTGGCAAACAACTGTTACAGGCCGCTGAGAATTTTGCCCGGGATATTGATTGTAAATCCATCATCATGACCGTCATCGACATCAGGTATGAATTAATTGACTGGTATAAACGAAAAGGGTACCAGGCTACCGGTGAAATCAAACCCTTCCCTTCTGATACTGCATTCGGTATACCCAAACAACCGTTACAATTTGTTGTGTTAGAGAAGAAACTATAATGTGAAAGAAATTATTCATTGCTGCCGGTTATTGCTTCATGCAGACTCTATTGCTAAAACTTAACACCGCAATCATCAACAAATTATAAGCCCTCAGCCATGTATATTTAATTGTGAACAGATTTAATAATGAAGCAGGCACTATTCTGCAATGCTCATCTAAACCAGCGGAATATACATACTAATAAAACCCCATTTGTTGTTGATAACCTTGAAACCAATTTAGCTTTACCCAATAGCCCTGCCAGATATTAACAATTATGTGAATAACAAAATAATTGAGAAAGGGTTACCTTTACCGCATCAATGTATAAAGCAGTGAAGCATTATTAAAAAAAACAAACAAAAAATGGTACAAAAAACATACTTTAAGACAAAAGATTATTGCAAAGTGAAATTTACAGTAAACGCTGAAAACGCTGAAACAATTGAAATTTTGGGCTTAAATAGTGACTGGGAAAATTCAATAGTAATGAGTAAGAAAAAAGACGGCAGTTTTACCTGCGATGTATCTTTGCCAAAAGGCTCTCAGCACCAGTTTAAATATAAAGTAAATGCTACAGAATGGGTGAACGAACCCGAAGCAGACAGTCAGCAACCAAACGAATTTGGTGGAATTAACAGCGTGATTGTTATCTAATTCTGATTTCCAAATAAAATAAATCTTTTTTACTGCAACAATATTATTTGCCCATGGGTACAAATAATATTGTTGCAATAGGTTTTTATAACCCGCAAGAAAATCTCCTTACTTATCTATTGTTTATAAATAACATTCTTTAATATCCCTGCAATGCCTGAAATGCTGTAAACATCCGTACATGAATATTATTACTATCACCGGATTATCAGCAGCCTTTTGCACTACCGCGTCATTTTTACCCCAGGCTATAAAAACAATTCAAACAAAAAACACTTCCGGGATTTCTCTTTCCATGTATTCCCTTTTTGCCTTGGTATGCTCCTTTGGCTTACCTACGGGCTGGCAACCTACAATCTCCCGGTTACCATCGCCAACGGTGTCACTTTTATTTTTGCGTCGATTATATTGGTTTATAAAATCAGGTACAAGTGAAAGGAACTAGATTACCAACACCTGTTCCCATTCCCCGATATTTTTTACAACTCAGCCAACTTCAATTTTACTGTAAATAGCACATTTTGAGTTCAACCATTCTTTAGTTACCAGGCTACATCTCACTGGTAAGGTTACCTGGGAGATGATCGGAAATACTACCTCCAAAAATTATTGAAATTAATTTAATGGTGTCCAATACATGCTCATTGAATTTTCATCGGTGAATTTTTATCGTTGTATTAAATTTTGTTTATAGAAAATATAAGCGTAATTACTCAACACAAATGCACTTTTGTATTTAATGATGTTAGGAATTGAAGAGGCTACATTATGAAATTGAAGATTCATTTTTTGGAGCAGATCATCAATCATTGAAAATTCTGGTTTCCTTTAAATTTATCATTCCTTATTCTTAAATTAGGTAAATGAAATTACTATGAACAGAAAAGTATTTATTCGCAAATCCTTTACTGCCGGCGTTGGGCTCATGATCAATTACCAACCATTGACTGATCTGAATCAAACATCTTTTATAATGACGGTCAATGGGAAAGTAAACACCAACAGCCTCACTATTACTTTGCCTCATGAACATATTACCACTGATTTTACGGGTGCGGAGAAAGTAATTCAACCACAATACAATCAAACAGATGCAATTAATACGATACTTCCCTGGATAAATAAAGTAAAGCAACAAGGGGTTTCGCTTTTAATCGAAAGCACACCTGCTTATATTGGAAGAGACGTTCGGCTGCTAAAGCTTCTTTCTGATCAAAGCGGCGTGCACATTATGACCAATACAGGATATTATGCTGCAGTAGGGCAAAAGTATTTACCTAAACATGCTTTTGAGGAAAGCGCCGGACAGTTATCAGCACGATTTTTAAAAGAATGGAGCGATGGGATCAATCAAACAGGTATCCGACCCGGTTTTATAAAATTGGGAGTTGACAAAGGGCCACTGAAAGAAATTGAAAAAAAATTGATTAAAGCTGCGGCTTTAACACATTTAAAATGCGGGTTAAAAATAGCCATCCATACAGGAGATGGCGCGGCAGCCAAAGAGGAATTATCCATTCTTACCGAAGCAGGCGTTGCCCCCGAAGCATTTATATGGGTTCATGCACAAAATGATCATACAGGTGATACACAGGTGGAACTGGCAAAAAGAGGTTGCTGGATAAGCCTGGATGGCATCAATGCGTCGGATGATTCTATTCAACGATACAGTAATTTCCTGTTGAAGCTGAAAGAAAATAATCTTTTGGATAAAGTACTCATCTCGCACGATGATGGCTGGGCGGTGAATAAAAACACCGATACGGGCCTTGTAACATTGAGCCTTTTTGCCAATGGTAATACAGTGCCTTATCAAACCGTCTTCACAAAACTTAAGCCCTTTCTTATCCAAAGGGGATTTACAGAAAAAGACTTTTCCATTATCATGATTAAAAATCCGGGGAAAGCTTACGCAATTAAAATTTGCAGCATATAATTCATTACGCGAGCCGCTGATTATGTGGTTAAATGCTCCCTTATTAATTGAAATAATAAACATAAAACCGGGTATCTACTTCCATCACCGGGAAGTTTTCCGGCAACGTTTCCTTCGGTAAAAGAACGAACCCGTTCTTTTCATAAAAACGATGAGAAGCTTTTAAAACATCCGTAGTTCCTAAATAAATAGCAGCAATTTCCTTTTGCCTTGCCCAGCGAAGCAGTGTATTTAGAAGTAACATAGCCACTCCGGATTCTTTACCACGAAAATCTTTAGCTACAAACATTTTTCTTAGACAGGCTTCTCCGTTTCCAATGTCGATTAATGCAATCGTACCAACCAGCTTTTCATCCAGCAATGCTATCCAGAAATTGCCTTTTCCCTTTTGATAGAATCCTTCAATATTCAGCAAATCCTTTTGATCGAGGATGGTGATGGGCACACCAAATTCATTTTGCTGAATATTTAGTATGAGGTGAATAACTGCTTCCCCGTATTTTTCTTCAAATTGTTGTACCTGTATCATTGATGCCGAAAATAACAATTAAACCGGCCTCAAAATCATTCAAAACAAGAATACTTATACTCATTCTTTTTTTAACCGATGCGTATGTACCTGCTTATATTGGAGGGAATTAGATATTTTCGTTTGAAATTCATCATTCACACAAAAAAAATAAGATGAGACGAATATCAGTATTTTGTGGTTCAAGCATGGGAAACAGGGAAATTTTTAAAAATGTTACCAGGAAGCTTGGAATGGCAATTGCCCAAAGGAATATCGGCCTTGTATATGGTGGCGCAAAAGTGGGATTGATGGGTGAAATTGCTGATGCGGTATTAGCTTCCGGGGGAAATGTAATTGGGGTATTACCAACATTCTTACTACAAAAAGAACTGGCACATGAAGGATTGACCGAGCTGGTACTGGTAGATACCATGCATGAAAGAAAAACAAGGATGAATGAATTATGTGATGGAGTACTGGCATTGCCCGGTGGTTTTGGCACAATGGAAGAACTCTTTGAAATGCTTACATGGGGCCAGTTGGGGCTGCACAAAAAACCGGTGGGCATTTTAAATATCGGGGGCTTTTACGACAGCCTGAACCTGCTTACAAATACAATGGTTGATTTCGGATTTTTAAAACCGGCGAACAGGGACGTGTTGCTTGTAGATGACAACATTGAAGACCTGCTGGATAGAATGGAACAATACAAAGCTCCTGAAGTAGGAAAATGGCTGACCCCATCTAATGCATAGGCAAGCTGTTCATAGTAGCAGGAACGACAGCAATCGCCTAACCGGTATTTTTAGTAAGCCCGGATATGGGGATAACAAATTTTCTATAATATCAACTCCATCTCGCAGGAAGTAAAAAAACGGGATAGCCCAATCGAAAGCAGGAAGGTGTTGGAATAAAGTGCGTTGGAATCTACATTTATTACGGAAGTATATTGGTTATTGCTGATACCATTCACCTGCCTGAATAAAGCGGAAAGATATTTTTCCTTGCAATCAATATCGCAGCAGCCAAAATGAGCTACCATCCCTGTATTGAAATTAGAAATACAGTAAGCAACCGGCTCATGATCATTGCTTGCTACCTGGAGGGTATAATTACTTTGCGCCCTTTTTATACAATTGGTATTGAATTGCCAGGACGGCTTCCATTCGCAATTTTTTCGGATAAGATCCCAATTGGGCGATGCCATTGTTTCTATATCAATTGGCTGAAGCTCCCGCAAAACCTGTTTTCCATAATAAGTATTCAACTTACGGGTCACGGTAAAACCAAAATGATCATACAATTTTATTGCAGGAATATTTTGTTCAATTACTTCCAATACAATTTTGGAAATACCCGATTGTTTTAATTGCTCAATGTTATTTTCAAACATCAGGTAAGAAAGTTTATACCCCCTGTATTCAGGTAAAATACCACTGGCCGCATTGTAGGCTACCCGTTGGTTGTTGGCTACATCAATACCATTCAATATAAAGCCTACCAATTCCTCATTATCAAAAATACCGAATGACAATTTTAAATCGATTGCCTCCGTTATTAGTTTATCTGCAAACTCTTGCCGGCTTAAGTATACCGGTTTGTAATAGTTTTTAAAGGCTGTATTAAAACAGCTTCTTAACGTATGCACATCTATACAAGCCAAAGACTGCACCGTAATTTGAGAGGTTTGGATCATGACTAAAAAGTTTTATCATTCCTGTTTTGATTCAGTCTCCCATTCGTAATAATTGTGCCCGCTATCCGGAACAAAACCGGTTTTAAGATATAAATTATTACCAATGGCATTGTCCTTTGCAGTTTCTAAAATCATCCCGCAACTATTTGTTTGCCTGCAAAGGCTTTTACATTCATTTATCAACGCAACGGATATCCCTTTACCCCTGTATTCCGGCTGAATGAACAGGTCGTTCAGTAACCACAACCGCTTCATCCGGGTAGAAGAAAATACCGGGTATAATTGCACAAACCCCATCACCACTTTATTTTCATTTTCAGCTATAAATATTTCAGATTCATTGTTATTAATCCGGTCATTCAAAAAATTAATTGCTCCTGCTATACCGGGTTCCCTTTTATAAAATTGACGGTAGTTATCAAATAATACGGCCAGGCTCTTTACATCTTCCAATTCTGCTTTCCTTACTATCATTATTTTACTTTATTTGTCCCTTCATTATGTAAGCACCCTGGTTTTGAAAAATGCGCCGGGATTTATTAGTCGCTTTAATTTCCGGCCAGTCACCATTCACCCAACCGCTTTCCATTCGGGAATACATTGTTTACGTAGAAAAGAGCCCATTAACAAACGCTTCTGTTTATGATTTCTTTAACTTAACGAAACTTTTCGTTTATCATTTCATTAATGCAAATAGAACGATAATTTCATTGTAGTTAAAATGAGTTATGCTGAATCACAGAAATTGCATGATGAACGGTGATAAACAAAGTACCAAGTATCAAAAGCGGAGCTTATCATTGTTTCCGGGGATTTCTTAAAAACATTAACACCTTTTTGCAGACATGCGTTTTCAAAGCCATACATCCGAAAACAACGATCAGGTAGCTTCCCTGTTTTTGTCAATCCACCCCGCCCATGCTACCAGCAACCATTGAGAAAGCCCCATTATAGCAACAGGCGTTACACCAGGGGGTGGCGGACCAATTGCGTTTAATACCTGGATAAGTGATAGAAAAACAATCAGCGCAATAAAGGCGACGGTTCCCGTTTTTTTAATTGCCCTGGTGGCCCTGGTGTAAATATACACCCCGGTAAACAGGAGAATAAATTCAATAAATAAGGCAAGGTATTGATATTGCCACAAGCCAAGGCCCAACCTATGGTCGCTAAACGGTGTGAGTGGCAGGTCAGGAATATGCACGATAAAATCCAGCAGCCAATGACTGATAACCAGTACACCAATAAGAAGGGCAGACCTGTTATTTTTATAAATAAAATAATAAACAATACCAAATAGTATTGCCCATCCTGTCACCATCAGCAGGCTGTGCGAAATAGGATAATGTGTAAAACTCAATGGAACAGGAGCTGAGCTTGCCGTTTCTATTTCTACCCTTTCGGTACCGGTTAACAACAAGACCGGCCATAAAAGATCCAGCCATTGGGCAGCAAAAAACAAAGTACCTAAGGAAGTACGCTGATCTATCTTTTTAGCGGCAAAGGCAACCCCAAAATGCCCGATAAACATAACACCAGATTTTATTAGAAATAAAATTTTTACCTATTTCATAGCACCGTAAAATTGCGGGCCATACCTTTTAAAAGAAACAATTATGATTTTCTTAAGCAGGTAGTAACCCGGTCTTTAACAGGAATCACCAATTTCAATCCCGACCAGGTCATATCTACTGCACATACTTTAATATCCACCAGGCCAATGCCGAGAGCAAATTCCCTGATTACGTCTTCGGTAACATCCGTGACCACACCAGACGCTTTTTTGGGCCAGGAAACCCAGATCATACCATCTGATTCAATCTCATTTTTTAGCAAAGGAAGATCTTTCTTTAGCATATTCGCACGGGTGGTAAAATAATGTATCATGTTCTTCCTTGTTTTCTTTTCGGTAAGTACCGCCACATTCCCTGGCATATTATCAAACAATGAAAAATAATAATCAGGCTCGCTTACCAGCCGGATATGGAACCCGCTTTTAATACCTAATTTTTTTGCCAATGGCGTACCGGAATAACCTGGTGTTTCCATCATTGCTGTTGTCTATTTGTTCAGGAAATAAAGTTAATAAATTTGAACATTTTTCAATTGAGAAAACAGGGGGCTCAGCAATTCTTAATAAATAGCTAAGGATATTATGGAGGCTTTCACCGGGTAAAAGCCAGCACTAAAAGATAACTATAAGCCCGGCTGATCTCTCAACTGCTCAATTAATTCAAGCCGCTTAACAATGCTATGTGGTGGCAAAATTGTGCCCGGCGACAAAACTGCATTGGCACCTATTTTTGAATGATCACCAACCAATGCTCCAAATTTAGCAACACCTGTTTGTATGATGGTGCCGTTGTAAATGACTGCAATCCATTTATCTTCCCTTTCATTGTAATGATTTGCCGTAATAGAACCAGCCTCAAAATTCACATAGCTGCCAATGATGCTGTCGCCAATAAAATTAAAATGGGCAATAGCGCTGTCACCAAAAACCAGGCTCGTCTTTATTTCACACCCTGTTCCGATCCTTACTGAATTTCCCAGGTAAACACCACCGCGTAAATAAGCGTTTGCCCCAATAAAGCAGTGCTCACTAATAACTGCCGGTGCTTTCAAAATAGCTCCCTGTTCAACCTGGGCTGTTTGATGTATTGCCACCCCTTCTTTTATCGCATACCCATCCCCCAGTTGATTAATCCGCTCCAATAATATTGCTGCCAGGTTACGGGTAATTTCCCATGGCGGCAAATTAGTTTTATTGGCAAAATCCTTTGAGAATTGTGATATAAAGTTGCCTGTATCAATCATTTTTTTGAAATAAACTTCGCTTGTAAAATTAAATTTTCTGACTTCCGGGCAATGCTTCTACCGAAAAGACATCGTTCGAAACAAATTATTTCTTCTTAACTGTTTTAACACCAGGCTTTCTTTGCACAGCGGAAACAGACTTTACAATGGTCAGTCCCTTTTGTATCAGGGATGGATCTTTCACTTTTGCAAGCGAATTTGTATATGCGTCTTTCACCAGTTTTTTAATGTAGGTTTTTGGAAAGCTTTTTTGATCCTTCACCAGTATATAACGGTACTGGTTGCCTTTTCCCAACAATATCTGTTCCGGGTCTGCAATTTGTGATCCCCAATAAAATCCAAAGTGCACATTGTGATTGCTCCTCATTACTGCCGTGCTGCAAAATGTGTGGCCTAACCGGTCAGTGGGTGACCATCCAACGGCAAGTGCATTATAATTGTTATAAATTAATTCGTTGCTGCCGGGATACAAATCCCACACGAAGGCTCTTAAAAACAATATTAACTGAATGGTTTGTTCCGGAAAAGGTTGCATCATTTTCAACAGATCTTCCATATTTTCTTTACCCATGGCGATATTGATTAAAGATGATGAAAATCAATTTCAATGCCTTCAAAAATCTTCCGTTACCTGCCTGCTGCCCGCGCTATTTTTTACCCCTCCTCCCTTCCAGTATCCTGTAAAAAGAACGGCTCCTGATCTCATCAATGGTAAGCCCCGTTACCAGTGCCTCCTCCTCGGTAATGGCCCCGCAGTTCATTGCTTTTAAAAAGAAATTAAGCAACCCCTGACCGGTAGCGGCATCGTCAAAAATATCACCGGTAAGGGTGGAAATGGCCGCACGGTCCACAAAGGTTTTTAACCTGTAGGCAGCATCATCGTAACTGCTTAAAAAGAAATGATAGGTAGCTGCATAACGCATGGGCACCTGCGCAGGATTCAGGTCCCAGCCCTGGTACAACCCATTGATTAGCGAATGGGTAGTATGATTAAAACCTGTCTGCCAGGCATTGTGTACCGCCTCCCGGTTCTCACTGAGTTGTTCAAAACTGAGGTTATCACCACGATGCGGGCCGATAGGTATTACATTGGTGGCGCCGTCACTTAAATAAATACCGGTATTGCCCAATGCCACTTTTGTAACATGGTGTGCAAAGTCGCAAACACTATGAGCCATGGTTTGATATTTGGCAGTAATGCCACAGGATGCAGTATAATCGTAGGTGCCAAAATGTGCCGCAATCAGCCTCCCCTCTCCCGCCCTTACAATGCGCATTAACGGGTTGCGCCCTTCATCATCCATGATGATTTGGGTAGCCTCCACCATGGTCTCCATTTTTGAGGGTGCCAGGCGGCAGGTGATGTTGCTGTTCAATTATTTCGAACATCCTCACCAGTGTTGCCACCTGTTCGGGGATGGTAACTTTAGGTAGCATCACTACGAAGTTGTCGGGCAGGATACCGTTTGTTAGTTGCAATAGCGTAGTCAGGAAGATATCGAGTGTTCGTACTCCCCTGAATTTAAGATCTTCCGTAAAGGGCTTGATGCGAATACCGATAAAGGGTGAAATGGTTTTATTGCGCATACCAGTGGCGAGTTCTGTAGCTGCGTTCACCGCAGTTTCATCTTCCTCGGCATCCGGCCGGTTGCCAAAGCCATCCTCAAAATCAATCCTGAAATCCTCAATGGCTTCCGTTTCTAATTTCCGGATTATTTTATTATACACAGAATAAGACAACCAGGCAGCTTCTGACTTGCGGGCGGCTTCAGTCATGCCATCCAGTTTTTGCGTAAGCGCTTCGATGTCTTTTTCCAAATGGGGCAGATGCTGGTATCCGTCCAGTAGCAATACATTCGCCAGTGTTACAAAATTGGGAGCATAGGTTTTTAAATTCCGCAAGGCGATTTCACCCATTCTTACTGTAGTATCGGATTTAAATAAATTGGCACCGCCATACACCGTGTGTACCGCCTGCCGGTCTGGTTTATCGCCGGGATATGTTTTTTGAAATTTCAGATTAGCTGATTGTAACCGCGTCAGCAATATGTCCTTATCCGAATCAGTAATGGAGAAATTCATAATAGAAATGTTTTTGGCCCAGGGTAAATATAGTTGTTGTTAACAGCCCCTATAGGTAGAATATCCGAAGGGACTTAACAATAATGGAATATGATAGTGATCCGTATTTTTTATTTCAAATACGATTTCAACAGAAGGAAAAAAAGTTTCTATATCCTGTGAACTGAAATAGTGCTTTGTGTCAAAAGTCATTTTATAAACCCCTTTGGCAAGTACTTCATTTTCCTGTAACAGGTTGACTAACCTGCCTTCTTTGTTGGTGATGCCTTTGGCTACCTCAATCCACTCCCGCCCAACTTTTTCGTATAACAGAACGGCAACACCCCAGGCTGGTTTACCTTTGCTGGTATCCAATACATGTGTGGTGATCTGGCTCATGATATTAATTTTTGTAAACGAAGTAAGGTTATTTTATTTTGTTCATCCATTGCGATTCTAATTTCTTCCGCCGGACTGTTAGATAATCTTTCCTGCAGGAGGCTCAACATTTCCTCCGCCGTTTTACCCGTGGCGCATACAATAAAAATATACCCGAATTTGTTTTCGTAGGCTTCATTGGCTGCTGACAATTCCGCCAACACCTCTCCCGAAGCAGCACTTACGGCGCTTTGCTCACCAGATGCCCAGTCTGCCGTAGCCGCGAATTTTTTAGCCAATGATTCAACATCACCAATTTTTGGATGATGCGTAAAAGCCTCCTGCCAATCCGCTTCGGTGCAGGCATACCACTGTTCCTCCGCATCTTCCAGTAACTCTACCAAATCATCCATAGGAAAAAAAACAAGCATTTTACTTACCCAGTTGGTTGACCCGCAACATTTAAAAAGCTCCGCTTTCAGCGCATCTTTTGTCAAGGTATTGATTTCGTGTAAGGTCATGGGATGTTTCTTTAGTGATTAAAAAAAACGGTTCTTTGTTTGATTTACAAAAGTATTATTATTGGTTTATAATTTAGTAAAAACGGACATGGTTTGGATGGCCGGTTGACCTCACCCCAGCCTCCCGATGCATCGGGACAGGCTTTCTCCGAAGGAGAGGGAGCTTGACTCTGAAAATGCAAAGAACTTTTAGCATAGCTTGATTCCGCTATTTTTTTGTTTTTATTATTGTCAGATTACTTCCTTTTAATAAAAAACCAGTTTTACAGGCTCCTGCATTTTACTACGCCAACTTACCAAACAGCCGCATCCTGCTGATCCCTCCATCCGGAAAAATAGAGAGGCGAACATGGGTGATTGGGCGGTGACTGATTATCTCATCTTCAAAAATATGCTCATGATCCGCCTGCAATTTCTGCTGGGGTAAAATCACCGTCCAGTCTATTTCATCACGGGCAAAGTCGATGGTTTCGTTGTTGGCAAATGCGCAAGCTTCAACCATACAACTATCCGGGTAATTGCCTTTAAAATGGCAGGTGTCGATTAGTATCCTGTGTATGGTGCCTGCATGCGCCAGTCGCACAATCACCCAGTCCCGGTTACCGGGTGTGCGGTTGCGTTTGGTTTCCCATCCATCTCCCATATTTATACCACGGCCAGGCATAATAAGATTGTCCATGTGACTAAAAAACATATCATTGCATAAAACAGATTTGGCACCGTTTACTGCTGCTGCAAGGTCTGTCTCTTCTTCCTCACCGGTTGTGCTCCAGTCTTTCACCACTTCGCCATATACCTTCAGCCTGGCTACTCCCCCATCGGGGTAAATATTCAATCTTAAATGGGTGTAAATATTTTGATCTGTTACTTCGTATAAATTTTGTGATCCGGGTTGTAATGGCGACTTCGGCAGTATTTCAATCCATTTTAATTTTTCAATATCATCCGTATCAGCGTCCTTAATGTTAAAGGCTTCTACAGAGGCAAAAGGCGGATGATTGCCAAGAAAATGATTGGTATCAATATCCAATCCGTGAATGATACCGGGTGTGGCCAGTTGAATGATGCACCAATCGTGCCCGGGAACTCTTTTCCTTCTCGATTCCCAGCCATCCATCCATTTACCCCGGTCGGTATATTTATCTGCAATAAAAATACCACGGCCGGGTTTTAGCAGGTTTTCCTTTTCAGCAAAAAAATCATCACTGCATAAAAGCGTTTTGCCGCCCAGTTTTTCTGCGGCCAGGTCAGTGAGATGGGTGAAGGTTGTTGGAGGCATTTGATTGTTTTAATTATTTTAGGGAATGTTTTTTTAGAGATTGGGGTTATAGTTTGGGATTTGTATTAATTCCTTGTGCGACCTCAACCCCAGCCCCTCTCCTTCGGAGAGATGAGCCTGACTCTAATGTTACGAATAGCTTTTATCATTGCTTTTCCTGGTACTATAGTTAATCATCTTTCTGTGTATTAGGTTCCTCTTTTTCGCATTTTCAAAAACCGCTTTTGTTCATGATAATTTCCCCCTCATTCAACTGCACAAAATCTCCATTTTCATACACTAGCTTTCCTCCTATAAAAGTTTTTGCAACAACTCCATATAATTGTTCATCAAGGTACGGCGTAATTTTGTGCCGGTGTTGAATCATATATTCTGTTACGGTAAATAGTTGTTCTTCATTTAATACTACCAGGTCGGCGTCAAATCCTTTTGCTATCCTGCCTTTGCTGTATTCCTTTCCTATCAGTTTCGCCGGGTTTTCGCATAACCATTTAACGAGTTCGGTAAAATCGCCCTTTCTTTTTTTTGCGGCGGTCCATAATACGGGCAGGGCAAATTGCAGGGAAGCAATACCGCCCCATGCCTTCATAAAATTGCCGCTTTGCAATTCTTTCAAATCCGGCGTGGCAGGAGAATGATCTGTTGCCACCAAATCAATGATTCCGTCTTTCAAAGCCTGCCAGAGCAAATCATTATTTTCTATTTCCCGGATGGGTGGCGCACATTTAAACTGCGTTTGTCCATCTTTAATTTGCCCGGCATTAAAATACAAATAATGCTGACCGGTTTCCACTGTTATTGGCAAGCCCCGCTCCTTTGCCTGTTGAATTGGTACAATTGAATTAGCTGAAGATAAATGAACAATGTGCACCCTGCAATTAAATTCCTCACATAAACGGATCATTAATGCAATGGCATCATCTTCCCATTGTTTGGGTCGGGTATTTAAATAATTAGCGTACGATCTTACCTCTTCTGTTGTGCGTTCTATATTATCCGTTAGTTCGCAATGCACCAGCAGAGGGAGGCCATGTTTTGCAATGATGGGCATCGCTTTTCGAAGGTCGGCTTCGGTGGCATTGGGAAATTCATCAATACCGGAATGGGTTAAAAATGCCTTGAAACCCAATACGCCTTTTGCAATCAATCCTTCTATTTCATTTTCATTACCGGGGATAATGCCTCCCCAAAAGCCCACATTGGTATGCAGTTGATTGCAGGTAGCTGCCAGTTTTTCTTCAAAGGCTTTTACCGAAGTGGTTACCGGAGATGAATTGAGGGGCATATCTACCACCGTGGTAATGCCTCCGGCTATCGCAGCTTTGGTAGCGGTATTAAAACCTTCCCAGTCTGTTCTGCCTGGTTCGTTGATATGCACATGCGGGTCAATTAGCCCCGGCATCAGCAACTGGTCATTTACTTCTACCAATCTGTATCCGGCTCCTTCGGGCATGCGTTGACATACATCTTTTATAAGCCCATTCTCTATCACAACATAGGCTTCCCGTATTCCATCTGCCAATACTGTTCTGTTACTATGGATCACTACCAAGACATATAATTTTAGGGGGTTATCAAACGAATAACTAAAAATACAAAACAATATTTTAAATTGTGAGTTAAGCCGTTGCAAACGATGCTACCGACTGAACATCCGTAAATTTATAAACAGTCATTAAGAGAAAAAGAGTATGCTGAATGCGTTGATATATGTTGTACTGGGTTTTATATTGCTGATGCTGGTCATCATGACCTACCAGTTTCATGCCCTGAAAAAAAACAATCCCGCAGGCGGGGCCTATGAAGAACATACTGAACGCATTTCATTGTCCCAGGGATTCATTTATACTTCGATCGTATTGGTGATTGTGTTGATGCTGGCATTTACCTGGTACATCGTGAGAGGTACACCCTGGGAAGGCCACCTGATGGAATGGATGAACATTGTGGTAAGACTGATGCACATCACGTTTGGCATCGCCTGGATCGGCGCTTCCTTTTATTTTGTTTTTTTGGAGAATGCCTTAAACAGAACCGACAATGTAAGAGAGGAACTGGCTGGCAATCTCTGGGCCGTACATGGGGGTGGATTTTATTACCTCGAAAAATATAAAGTAGCACCTAAAAACATCCCCAAACACCTGCATTGGTTTAAGTACGAAGCTTATTTTACCTGGCTCTCCGGTTTCTTCCTGTTGTTTGTGGTGTATTATTTTAATGCCAAGGCCATGCTGATTGATACCAATGTGATGAATATGTCAACTGCTACAGCCATTGGCATTGGTATCGGTTCCTTTATTGTTGCCTGGTTTTTGTACGACGGGTTGTGTAAAACACCACTTGTAAAAAAAGGGGCATGGTTTGCCCTGGTGGGTTTCATCATTGCTACCGGCTTTGCTTTTTTTTACAGCCAGGTGTTCAGTTCCCGAGCAGCGTATATTCATTTTGGCGCAATGATCGGCACACTGATGGCTGCCAATGTTTTCTTCCTGATCATCCCTTCGCAAAAAGCCATGGTAAAGGCAGCCAAAGAAGGCAAGCCGCTTGATCCTGCCCTGGGCAAAAATGCATTGGTGCGATCGCTGCACAACAATTATTTTACATTACCGGTATTGTTTGTAATGATCAGCAATCATTTTCCCACCACCTTTGGTTACGAATATCCATGGGCCATACTCGCTGTTATTTCGTTGGGTACGGCCGGTGTAAAGCATTACTTAAATTTAAAAGAAAAGGGACAGTATAATATTTGGGTGCTACCCGTTTCCGTTATCATATTGCTGGCCGCCGCGTTTATGAGCGCACCACCAAAAGACACTTCCGCCTGCAAAAGCACCGTCAGCTTTGCTCAAATCAACACCATCATCACCAACCGCTGCATTAGCTGTCATTCGTCCAAACCAACAGACGATATTTATAAGGCACCTCCCAACGGTGTTGTGTACGATACACCACAGGACATTGTAAAAATGAAAGATAAAATCATGCAACGCGTAGTAATCACCAAAACGATGCCGCAGAACAATAAGACCGGTATCACCCCCGAAGAGCGGGATATGATCAGTTGCTGGATTGACCAGGGGGCGGTGATTAAATGATTTTCTTAATTGATAATTTGTTTAGGCCGGGCTGACGAAGAAATGGGCATTGTACCTGTAAATTTCCCGTTTAGCTCATTAGAGCATCTTGAGTTCAATTATTATTATTCCATATATCCAGGATAGGCTTTTTCTAAAAAAAAATCCGCAGTTCATCAATACGCTTTAATACAATATAGCTGCAAGACAAGCTGTTTCCAAAATCCCATCCGTCGTAATGCAATGATTGCTAATGAGCTTATCCACGCAGTCAACTTCAGACATATTTTTGTACATTTGATCAAAGCAAATAAAATGAAAACCGAATTACAAGTTGACATAAGCTATGAACAGGTTCTTGCTTTGGTAAAGCAATTGCCAAAAAACGAAAAAATAAAATTAACCAAAGAGTTAGAAAAAGAAGGAATTGAATCGAAATTGTCGGAATTACTAAAAACTTTCCGTACGAATGATCTAAGTTTAAAAACAATTAACGAAGAAGTTGAAATTGTAAGGCAACAAATCTATGAAAGCCAAAAGCGTTAAAGTTATTTTCGACACCAATGTTAGGATTAGCTTTCTTATCGGGAAACGTTTATTGTTCATCAAAAATTATATTTCGGACGGTCAAATTACAATCATTGTTACTCAGCAACTCAAGGATGAGTTAAAAGATGTTACAAGCAGGGAAAGAATAAAAAAATATTTCCCAAAAGAGAGTGTCAGTGAATTATTAGACCTGCTTGACACAATTGCAGTAAATATAGCAATAACACCAACACACTTTATAAACAGGGATCCAAAAGACAATTTCTTGTTGGATCTGATAGACTTTTCAAGTGCCGATTTTTTGGTTACAGGTGATAAGGATTTATTAGAACATAATCCGTTCAAAACAGCAACAATTTTGACACCCGCTGATTTTGAGAAAATAATGACAGACAGATAAATAGCCGGCAACGTAATGCCCCAGATGCGGATGGATAATGGCTTGTACTTCTCCCATACTTAAGTTTTGGTGATGGGCGACATTTTTTCTAACAAATCCGATAATTTCATTATCGCAATTCAATTCAACATTGCCACCCGCCTAGCGTTTTTTAAAACTCTAAACGGCGGCAATGATAAACGATATGTGCGGCACCATCGCTTATAAACCCGTTTAACCAAAATCTTTTAAATCAAACCCAACCTGCTATATGAAATACCTCACCCTCATAAGTTTCCTCTTTTGCATGTCGTTCTTGTCGGCTCAGTCCAAACCTATCCGCGTTGGCATTGCCGGTATGACACACAATCACATCAATATGGTGTTTGACTATATGGGTAAGCGGCAGGAGGTAGAGATAGTTGGATTTGCCGAGCCAAACCGGGAACTGGCTTTGCGGTTATTAAAACAACACAAGCTCCCCGACTCACTTTGGTTCTCCACCCTGGACGAATTAATACAAAAGAAGAAACCCCAGGCTGTTTGTGCTTTTAATTCTATTTATGAACACCTGGAGGTAGTTAAAACTTGTGCACCAAAAGGCATTCATGTGATTGTTGAAAAGCCCCTGGCCGTAAATAATGAACATTTGAATCAAATGCGGGTATTGGTAAAAAAGCATTCCATACAACTGCTGACCAATTATGAAACTACCTGGTATCCCTCCCATGCAAAAGTTTGGGACATGGTAAAAAAAGAAAAAAGCCTGGGTACCCTTCGCAAGGTAGTTTTTAAAGATGGCCATAATGGCCCAATAGAAATCGGGTGCAGCAAAGAATTTACAGATTGGCTCACCGACCCTGTTAAAAATGGTGGCGGAGCGTTAATTGATTTTGGTTGCTATGGCGCAAACATCATGACCTGGTTAATGGAGGGCCAGCGGCCGATATCTGTAACCGCCGTTACCCAACAATTAAAGCCAACTGTATACCCAAAAGTAGATGACGAAGCCAGCATTATACTCACTTATCCTGGCTGCCAGGCCATCATACAGGCTTCCTGGAATTGGCCATTTGGCGTAAAGGATACCGAGGTGTACGGAACCAGGGGGATACTAATTGCCAATAGAGAAAAAAAGATGAAATATGTTTTCGGCGAACAGGCTGGAAAAGAATCCTGGCTTGACCTGTCCCCGCTTTCTCCCGAGCGGTCAAATATATTTTCCTACCTCGCTGCCGTTATCAACGGTAAAATTTCTCCCGGCTCTGATTTATGTTCCTTCCCGGTAAATGGCATTGTGGTAGAAATTTTATCGGCTGCAACAGAATCCGCTAAAACAGGTAAAACCATTTATTTAAAAAACTAATGAATAAGTGAACAGAAATTGAAATCAGGCAACGACGTTTTGCCTGGTCTATTTGAACAAACTTTACGACAAAAAAGACAAAAACGACAGGTCTGATTTTTTTCATGGGCCAGGCGGAGATACTACTATTAAGCCTTGGTGGCGTCGCACTCTTGTACTTTTTATCTTTATTGAGCTTATTAAAATTCCCAATTTTACCTGTTGCGAAGTGAATGTTGCCGGATAATGATATTCACATACAAACAGAAAAACAATCATCCGGTTCTCCACCGGTTAATGTATGAGTGGTTGATGAACCCGGCATTTAGTTACTATCTTGTTCCTATGTATTCCCATTCAAACTTTTTTAGAAACAACGCCATCAATTAAGCCATCATTCCCGCAGTTATTAGATGGTATGCTAAAGCGAAAATGGAAATTATCAAACTAAAGCATCAAACATGACATCAGTAAAAAGTCTGTACGGGATTATTTTTTTCTTCTTTTTTGCTATCAACATGGCAACCAGTCAAACTACAGTCGAAGGTGAAGGTTATGTTCAAAAAGCAGAAGAATTCAAAAAGAAGGCGCAATCCGATAGTGCCATCTTTTATTATGAAAAAGCCGCGGACATTTTTCAATCACAATCTGCAACCGGCCATTTTATCAACGCCTGTAATCAAATTGGAGTGCTGCTCACCCGGCAGGATAAATACGAAGCAGCAAAAGTATATTTGAATACGGCATTGTCTGCAGCATTTTCGATGCCGGATACTGCCAGCCTCGACCTTGCTTCCACCTATATTGGTTTTGGGGTGATCTGTAATGCTGAAAAGGACTATGCAAAATCTTTGTTCTATCATAACAAATGCCTCGCTATCCGGCTGTCAAAGCTCGGCGAATACCATACAGATGTGGCAACAAGCTATGGAAACATCGGCAACGTATATTTAAACGCCAGGGATTTTGACAGATCCATTGAAGCCCACTTAAAAGCGATGAATGCGAGGGAAAAATTGTTTGGTAAAACGAGCGTGGAAATTACCCAGAGTTACACCGGTTTAGGCAATGCTTACCGCGAGAAAAAAGACTATCAGCAATCCGTTCATTATTTTCAGAAAGCATTAGAGAATAAAATCAACCAGCTCGGACCGGGGCATAAGGATCTGGTAAGGTATTACAAGAATATCAGCGAGGTTTACTACTTAATGAACAATCAAAAAGACGGAGACTTTTATAAAAGGAAGTCGGAAGAAATATCAAAGCCTGCCCTTCTATTACAACCAGGTTCTAAAAATTAAAACCCGCTTATTTAACAATGATAAAAATTATAAGAACCGATTCGGCACATAACGACTTTATTGAACTCGTAAAACACCTCGATACCGACCTCGCCGAAAGAGATGGAACCGAACATTCATTTTACGCACCATTCAATACAATTGCAACAATTAAAAATGTAGTGTTGGCTTATGAAAATGACTTACCCACCGGGTGCGGGGCCATAAAA
Source organism: Ferruginibacter sp. (assembly GCA_031424955.1). GTDB lineage: Bacteria > Bacteroidota > Bacteroidia > Chitinophagales > Chitinophagaceae > Ferruginibacter. The sequence continues at coordinate 22,773 of JANPIJ010000182.1, forward strand.
GAATACAATTACTATAGCATGGAAATAAAAAGGATGTACACAACACCCGGTGGCAGGGGAAAAGGAATTGCTACCAAAGTATTGACTAAATTAGAAAAATGGGCAACTGAATTGGGATATGAAAAGTGCGTATTGGAAACCGGGAAAAGACAACCGGAAGCAATTGCGCTGTATATAAAGAACGGGTACCAGCTTATACCAAACTACGGTCAGTATGCAGGCATGGAAAACAGTGTGTGCTTTGAAAAGAAAATGAAATAGTATGACTAAAAAAAAGTAACCTCAGCAAAATGCCGGCATCAGTGCATCTTACCGCCAACCAGTTTTACCGTCGTTACTGGTGTTCGTGCAGCAGGCAATGTAGCGTTGGCTGCCACCAACAACCAGTAGGGAATATCATGTAACAGTATACACCTGTAATATTTTATAACAGGTTGCACCGTCGCCAACCAACAATGCCCTCCATAAACGTGATACATTATGCTGTAACCAGTGCCATGGCCTTTTCCGTGGCACACATTTTTACCAAAATAATCACCAATAATTACAGAACGATTTAACACGGTATTCAATAGGGTTACTAAACAACAAATGAATCCGGATAAAAATTCAGGATGAACTATCGGCATTGACGACAAATCATGACTTTATACCCAATACAAAAAATATTGGCAGGTTTTTACTTCCATCAGTCGTAAATCATACCGATAAGTGATCCCCTGTCCTCCGGTTACTAAATAGCAGTTGGTTGAATTGACGCATTCTGTTATATTTAAATAATCTTATTTGAAAATTTCGCTGCAAACTAAACTCCTGTTATGAAAAAATTTTATGTTCCTGTTACCATCGTAGCTGGATTACTGGTATCAATACTCCTTGTTTTTAATACCCCTGCTCCTGTTAAAATGAACCCGGGCAATGGTGAAGGATCGCCGGAAAAAGACCGGATAGATTTAGCCATGCAACAGGATTTTGATCTTACCAAAGATCTTAAGTTGAATGACGTACCACGTGAACGGCTGATCAATGCAATGAAGATAAAAAACAACCGGGTGGCACAAATGGCACTTCGCCCGCTTGGTGCGGTTACCGGTATCAACTGGCAGGAAAGAGGCCCGTCGAATGTGGGGGGACGCACCCGTGCCGTACTCTTTGATTTGAATGATGCCGCCAACGGGTATAAAAAAATATGGGCAGGCAGCGTGGCTGGTGGCCTTTGGTACACCAATGATATTACCGCCGCTTCACCTGTGTGGAATAAAGTAAACGACCTTTTTGACAATATCGCCGTTACCAGTATTGTACAAAACCCGGCCAATACCCAGGAAATGTATTTTGGTACCGGTGAAGGCTGGTTTAACGGAGATGCGGTACAGGGCCTCGGCATATGGAAAAGTACAGACGGTGGCCTTAACTGGGCACGGCTGCTGAGTACTGCCGGTTTTAATTATATCAACGACCTGCTGATTGACCAGAATGGCAATTTGCTGGCAGCCGTTAAGGAAAGAGTGAATTCAACCAAGGGGATACTCCGATCCACCAATGGTGGCAGTACCTGGACGCAAACACTTGGCGGCCCAATTAATACCAACGCCCCTTATGGTGCAGACCTTGAGCTGGCTGCCAACGGTGATGTATACGCCTGCCTCGGCACGAATAATACCGGTGGTGGAATTTTCATTTCTGATTTTGGTGTAAATGGCGCCAATACCGGCGCCCCGGGCACATGGACGGACATCACACCAAACTCATCGGGCACTATTGTAAGTGCAGGTAGCTGGTACCGGGTGGAGCTGGCTTGTGCGCCTTCCAATTCAAATATTTCCTATGCGCTGTTCCAGGTTGCCAATACTACGGGCAACTGCACTTCCATCCAGCAATACAACCGCCGCACCAATACCTGGTCGGTTAAAACAGTGCCTACCATTATTGACCAGGGCAGCAATTCAAACTTTACCCGCGGACAGGCATGGTACGACCTGGTAGCCGCCGTTGATCCCAATGATTCGCTTTCCGTGTTCATTGGTGGTGTGGATGCGCTTCGGTCAAACGATGCCGGTACAACCTGGACACAGATGACCGCCTGGAGTTTATTTAACAGCCCTGCATTTTCATCAGCGCAAAATGTGCATGCAGATCATCACGCCATCATCTATGCACCGGGCAGTTCTTCCAGGGCGGTATGGGGAACGGATGGTGGAATAGATTATACTACCAACGCCAATGTAACCGGCAGCAAACCAACTTTCGTTAATAAAAATACGGGTTACAATGTTACGCAGTTTTATTCCGCTGCTGTACATCCAACCGCTACCAATTATTTCCTTGGTGGAACACAGGACAACGGCACCCAGCAATTCAACACTGCAGGCATCAACAGTACCAGCGAAGTGACAGGTGGTGATGGCGGCTTTTGCCATATCGACCAGGACAATCCCAACATACAGATCACCTCATACGTGTACAATAATTATTTTGTTTCTACGAATGGTGGCGCCAGTTTTTCTTCCCGCAATTTTAATAATTATGGCTCCTTCATCAACCCTACGGATTATGATAACCTGGGCAATAAACTATATGCCGCTAACCTGGTAAATTCATTCAGCAATATCAATACGTTTTTGCGCTGGGATGATCCTGCTACTGCCGGCTTCTCAGCCAGTTTTGTAACCGTACCCCAATTCAATGGCAACCGGGTTACCAATGTTACCGTATCAACATTAACGCCTAACCGGGTCTATTTCGGATTACAGGGAGGAGGCATCGTAAGGGTAGACAATGCCAATACAGGTAATGCCAAAACTGGTGTGAGCATTGGCGGTTCATTTACTTTCGGATCCATCTCCTGTATCGCTATTGATCCTGCCAATGAAGACCACATGCTGGCAACGGTGAGCAATTATGGACAGGTAAGTGTGTTTGAATCTAAAAATGCCACACAGGCCTCCCCCATTTTTACTGCCGTGGAAGGCAACCTGCCCGATATGCCGGTTCGCTGGGCCATGTTTGATCCCCGCAACAGCGACCAGGCCATCATTGCCACAGAACTGGGTGTATGGTCTACCGATGATTTAAATGGCGCCTCCACCGACTGGCAACCTACCAACAGCGGCCTCGCCAACACAAGGGTAGACATGCTCCAATACCGCAGCACAGACAGAACCATCCTGGCATCAACCCATGGGCGTGGAATGTTTACCGCGATCGTACCAAATATTACTACGCCCGATATTAATTTCACCAGCGCCGTGGCGTCTGCCACAGAACAAACAACGGCTACTACCGGTTGCAGAAATTACAGGGATTATAGTTTTCAAATGAGTATTGCCAATGCACCCGTGGGGGATGCCACGGTTACGCTTACTGCGCAGCCCTCCTCCACTGCCACACAGGGAATTGATTTTGACATTACCACCAATGGAGATTTTACTTCGCCTTCCACCAGCCTGGTATTTGCTGATGGCGCCACCGCTTCCAAAACCATCAGCCTGAGGATTTATAATGATGCTGAAGTGGAATCCACCGAACTGGTAAAGATTGGCTATAGTATCAGCGGAACCACTACGGCACAAAAGGGACTCAGCTTTCAAACCTATACGATGGCTATTGCAGACAATGATATCGGGGCCGTGGCCGATGGCGCCGGAGATTATACATCCGGTAATGCCAATACGAATGCATCTACCATGTCACCATTCAGGGCCGATAAATTAAAGCACCGGTTGCAAACCATCTACACCGCGAGTGAGTTGAAGGCAGCGGGTTTTTTAAGCGGTGGAAATATTACCGCATTGCAGGTGTACGTGGTATCGCCCAATGCCTATACTTTTAACGGCTTTACGGTTTCACTGGCCAATACCAGTCTGCCCAGTTTAAACAATGGCTTTGCCACCGCTACTTTTACACAGGTGTACACCGGCAATTATACTACCACGGCTGCGGGACAGTTTAATGCACCCACTGCCAATAATATTCCTTTCAGTACGCCATTTACATGGGATGGGGTTTCCAATATAATAGTGCAATACTGCTTTGATAACGGGCCAAATGCGGGTGGGGTTACCTATATTGTACAGGGCAATTCGGCTCCGTTGGGAACGGGTGTAAGAACATCGGCATTTTCCGATCATACCAACCAGTCCACCGCCGGATGTTCATTGTCTTCTGCATTTGTAGATGATAACCGGCCGAGAACTACCTTTACCGCATCCTTTACCGGTTCCACCATTGCCACCGCACTGAGCACTACCCGTACCGAACACATGCCGGGCAGCAGCGATCAGTATTTTTATTCCGCCACCGGTGAGTTGCTGGCAAGAATAAAAAATACCGGGGCCAACAATTACGGATGTACGCAACTGGTGATCGACCGGGCAGGTACCGGTGCCACCGCATTCTGGAACAGTATTCCTGCCAATTATTTAATGGATAAAACCTACCGCATATTACCTACCAGCAACAATGCAGCGGGTACGTACGAGGTAACATTTTATTTTACCAAGGCCGAAGTGGATGGTTGGGTAGCCGCCACCGGCCAGTTGTTTGCCAATATTCAAATGGTAAAAGTGCCCGGGCAAATCAGCAGCACCACACCGGCCACTCCCGAACCCGGTGGTGTGGGCAGCACCCAGGTAGTAACGCCGGTAATTACCAACCTCGGAACAAGATATGCGCTCACTGCAACTTTTAGCAATGGCTTCTCCGGTTTTGGATTTGGCATACCCGGCAGCAAGGGTACGTTACCCATTACGCTATTGAATTTTTCGGGCCGCCTGCAGGCAGCGCATAGTCTCCTGGAGTGGACCACCAGCGCCGAAATAAACAGCAAACAATTTGATGTGCAACGTTCCTGGGACGGAATCAATTTCACCAACATCGGCACCGTAAAAGCTGCCGGCAACAGCAGCACCCACCGCAACTACAACCTGTTGGATAAACAGGTTGCAGCCTCCATTAACTACTACCGCCTGGTGATGAAAGACATGGACGGGCAACAAAAAATAAGTCAAACGGTGATCATCAAAAACAGCTCCGTCGGCCACGGCGTACATGTGATGAATAATCCTTTCCGCAATACCATCAATATTCGTTTTGATAAAATACCAACCGGAAAAATCAGCTTTACGCTGACGGATTTGAATGGAAAGCGGATGGCTGTTTCCGAGCTGTCTTCACCCGGAGTTTCTACTTATCAATTGGATATAAGCAAGGTTGCTTTGGCACGAGGGGTTTATTTGTTGAGTGCTGTGGTGGATGGAAAGCGGTATGGGTTTAGAGTGGTTAGGGAGTAAGATTGGTGATAGAAGTTTGGTGAAAATATTGTTATTGGTTGAAGCCTGAATTGGGCATTTAATGATATGATATCCGGTTGTGACGATTTGGTTAATTGTTACAACCGGGTATTAAATAATGTACCGGGCATTCATTTCACTAATGGTAATGGAAAGCTTCGCACGGATGATGATATCCGCAAATACCTGCACTGGTTCCGGTTATGAAAAAGAAGAACTTTCACTAACGTCCTTATACTTTTGTACCAATCAGGATAAATCTATCAACAGGTAAATTTAAAGCTGCTGCCGGTCCCGTTAAAAGAACATAACCAATATTACCGCGAAATGTTTTTCACGCTGTCTTTTCCCCGTCACCATACACTTCCATCAATGCCTGCATGCTATCTTTTAATGCACCGGAAGCGTCGTCGAAGCAGCTATCTTTATTTTTTTTGGAAGCCTTATTATCTGTAGATTTTTTGATGTTTACCCTTACCGCATCCAGTTCGTCAAAAAAGACAGGAATCTTTTTTTCATAGTATTCATTCATTGCTTCTATGGAAATTAACAGATCTTCATAGGCTGATACAATGTTGTTGATTTCTGCTACATTTTCCAATGAATGCCTTCTTGGTATCCGGTCAAATAATACAGATAATGCTGTTGCCGTTGAATTCATTTATTTGATTGAGTGGTTGAAACAAAAGTACGTGAAAGGGAGGGTTATAAGAGAATGTTTATTGGCGCAATAAAAGCAATCAAACCGGGACTAAAAAAATGGCTGGTTGCGAACCATTCATTTTATCATGCTGGCGGAATGGAATAAGTTGTATAAGCAAACGTTATATTTTTTTTGATATCACCTCAATGCGACCCCAACCTGGGATTGGTTAACTGAAAGCATACAGGGAATTGAACGGTCTCCTATCCAAAGCATCCTCACCGCACCCCTTTAAAAAACTCCCAGGTGTATATATACACATCAATATCATTGGGATAATCATGTCGGCCACCTACTACTTTCAATAAAGTTACCGGCGGTTTACCGGGTTGGCGATAACTGTATTGCTCTACTATCTTATGATCAGCGGTATCTGTATCGGGCAGCACTTTCTTTTCCGGAGCGCCGGTATAACCTGCCAGCGACGACCAGTAGGCGAACGTGTTTTCTGTACTCCTTACTACACCAAAGCTGGCATTGCTTACAAACATTTCACCGCCGTTGTATGGATTGGTCTTATCCTCCGTACCGTTTATAATCAGCACTGGCAATGGTTTGCCCGCAAGTGTACAGTCGCAGGAAGCGGAATCGGGCATATTGGCCACTATGGCGGCAATGGCTTTTATCCTGCCCGGCATAGTGAGGCCCAGTTTGTAAGCCATGTGCCCACCGCCTGAAAAACCGGCTGCGAAAATCTTAGTTTCACTAATTCGGAATTTGTCGCGGAAGTATTGGATCATAGCATTAAAGAATGCCTGCTCATTGATATCTTCCTTATTTGCGGCGGAGGTGGAATATTTACGGCATTCGTTCCAGAAGTGCTGATAGCCATCAGGATACACTACCAGCAGTTTTTCACCGGCTGCCATTGCTTCCAGTTTGGTTGTTCTTTTAATCATGTCGCTGCTGCTCCCTCCTGAGCCATGCATCACAAATAGCAAACTGCCACCGTTAAGATTACTACGTGGTTTGTTGTACGCAAAACTCCGGTAATGTTTTTCAATTAAAACAGAATCAACTATCAACTGGCTATTTGAAACCAATGTAACCGATAGCAGCAAACTAACTAACAAATATTTCATTTGACAAGGAGTATTAATGGAACCCTAAATTTATCCTTTTTCAGCAGATACATGAAGTATATTGATTTCAAAGTAAGGATCCGACCAGTACCCTTAAACTATTTTGAACCAACGGGGATAAGTACAATGTTTGATGCAGATATACAGGTATGCAATGTGTCATCCGATCGCTTGCCCCACCTCAATTTCCTCCTTGTCAAAAAAGGCAATATTCTTCCTAAAGAAAGTGGAGATTACCTGATATAACCATCCAGCCTCAAGACTAAGATCGGAACGACGGTAGCTTATAAAAATTGGATACATGAGAAAATATTTGTAATGGTGGTGAAACTAATTTAATACGTCACATGCAAAATTTATCACAAATAACAATATTTCCTGCATCAGTTTATCTTAAAGTTCAATCCATTTTTTATCATTCTACCGCAAGTTTTTTTTATAGTAAAACTGAGCTTTGTTTTCAACTTACTTAATACGGATTAGGATTCATTTACAGCCCTCTCCCATATTGATTATCAATGATCTTCTTATTTAGTCGGTTAAATATCCATTTTCCTAACCCATCTTAGCTAATTTTGCACAGCCTCACTTGTCTTTACAAATAAAGATGTTGATATAGAAAATTAGCCGAAGAATACATTTAAAACCATTTCAATTATGCCAGGAAAATTAAGCGGTAAGGTCGCCATTGTAACAGGCGCCAGTGCGGGAATAGGCAGAGCATCAGCCCTTGCTTTAGCCGCTGAAGGAGCAACGGTTGTAATAACAGCGCGCCGCCAGGAAAGGCTGGACGCCTTAGTAGCTGAAATCGAAGCAATGAACACGCAAGCCTTTGCGGTTGCAGGTGATGCAAACGACGAAGCAACCGCCAAAAGATGTGTTGAAACCGCCCTGAATGAAGCAGGAAGAATTGATATTCTTTTGAACAATACCGGCATGGGCAATTATAAAAATCTTGTTGACACTTCTTTGGAAGAATATGACCTGCTGATGAATACTAATATGCGTACCACTTTTATTTTTACGCGGCAAGTGGTGCCGCAAATGTTATTGCAGAAGCAAGGCACTATCATTATGATCTCATCGATGGCAGGCCTATATGGTTTTGCAAATCAGGCAGTGTATTGTGCCACCAAATTTTCCCAGGTGGGTTTTGCCCAATCGCTTGATAAAGAACTTAGACCGGGTGGCATTAAAGTGGGCGTTATTTGCCCTGGCGGTGTAAAAACGGAGTTTGCCATTGGTGCCGGCCGCACTGAAGAAAGTGTTGCCCAGTCGGGTATGCTCGAAGCAACTGATGTAGCGGAAGCAGTCTTACTGGCTTGTACGCAAGCCCCGGGGTCAAGAATTATTGAAATTCAAATGCGCACTATGAGTGAGTCGCTGTAAGCATTTTATAATTCTATACGAATACAAAATATCAGTACTATTTTTTGAGCCCGGCAGGATTGCTGCTATTTCACACTGTTGCGTCGCACGCTGGTACGTTCTGTTCATATGCAGCGATAAATAAATACCAGGGCAAGGGGCGAGCGGCATTCTGCCAAAGAAGCAAACCTTCTTTTTAGTGTTTCCTTGCAGGTGCCCACTCACGCTGCTGGCTTTGATATGATAACCTGTAAGAACAGAGAGCGGTTGTAAAATGCACACTTAGTCCATCTTCACATATTTCCGCCAGTTATGTTGTTCTTTGAACCCCAAAACTTCGCGGATTTTACGGTTTGAAAACAGGGCTTCATGTTCCTCCAATTCATGGGTAACCGGCACACCAGGAAAAAACCGCTCAGCCAGTTCTTTGCTGGGGATAATCGCGCCATTATGATCATTGCCAGCATTGAAAATCTGAAAACCAAGATTATCATTTTTCAAACATAAATCCACAATTTGTCCCAGGTCACGTGCATCAATATAACAGAATGCATTCCTGCGTCGCATTGCAGGGTTTTTAAAATAAGACGGGAACAGTTCGGCGTATTCGTGGGGCTCAATCACATTCCCAATACGAAGCGCATAGATATCAAAGCCTGACCGGCGCTGGAAGGCACGAGCCGTTTTTTCATTCACAACCTTCGATAATCCATAGCTATCCATTGGGTCAACATCATAGTCTTCGGCTAAAGGCAGCACATGGGGGTCTGTTTTGCCGTCTGAAAAGCAGATACCGTAAGTTGTCTCCGACGAAGCAATAATAATCTTTTTAATTCCAAGCTTCACGGCTGCTTCAATCACATTATAAGTACCGATCGTATTGACCCGAAAAGTTTCATTGTCAGGTGTAATTAAGATCCTGGGCACAGCAGCAAAATGTACTACAGCATCAAAACGCGGTACGCCGTTACCTGATTCCAACTCATCTAACCCTGCATACGAACTCATCGCATTAAACATTTGTCCGGAGTCGGTAATATCAGCTATCAGATTATCCACCCCTGGATAGTCTAAACGCACCAGGTCTACATTCATCACCCTATGCCCCTGGTTCAGAAGGTTAGGTATCACGTGTTTTCCTGCTTTTCCCGATGCCCCCGTAATAAATATACGCTTTTTAGTCATGAAGTATCCTGTTTAATAGTGATTTTATTGTTCGGCAGCCGGGAAGTTGTGCGGTGCAGGTTCCCCGGCAGATCCACCATTGGTGATTACAAATGTAGGAATAATGAAGTCTTATGCCTTACTTTTCACAGTGATTCTGCGAGTAAATATTTTCAATCCATTTTTTTTAGCATTGCAACCTATTTCCAAAGCTTCGCCCATTAGCCCTTTGTGGCTGTTGATATATCGCGGTATTGTTTTTATTTTTTAGAAAAATAATTTTGATTTGT
>JANPIJ010000183.1:0-20889 GCA_031424955.1 Ferruginibacter sp.
TTACAGACTACTTATACAAACAAAAAAATCTTTGCTGCGTTGCAATGGTTTTGACAGTTTGGCCTCAAATGCTTTATCAAAACAGAGGAAGCGCAATTGTTCTACAGTCAATGTAAGAATGGCTATTTCTTCTTTTACTACATAAAAATTCTTATAAAATGCCCCCGTAGGTATTCCGTTGTCAACATTTAGCCAGGTAAAAAAAGTCCTGATTATTTTAATATTTTGACCGGTATAGTTATCGTGACATTTTTTTTGGTTGTATAAGTAGTCTGTAAACTGTTTGTAGAATTTGCTCCAATATTTTTTCAGCATAGTATACTCTCTTTTATTATTACCTTTTACCTCATACAGCAATAGTTCGGTTTCTTTTTCAATGGCAAAGTCGTGCAATAGTTTTTGGCAGTAGATATAGTTTACAATCGTTTGGGGTTTTATTCGTGTACCATTCTTATTTAAACGTTTACCGGTTTTGCTGCCGGAAATAAATTTTTGAAAAAGTGGCAGGAATGCGTGTTGTTTAAGCATACCGAAGTGTTTTATGTTGAATTGAATTATCTTTTGATTCATCTTTATTACAAATCCATATTTACCAAATGTTGTGTACTCCCCCAGGCGCAGGGTGTTCGGTGAATGGAGTATCAGGAGATATGAAAGGTAAAGGAATGGGTATGAAAAATGATGGTAGTACTGCCAACATTCGCAGGATGTGCCTTTTAAGGTGGGAGATTAGTAACAAGATAGACACGGGACAGTAGTCCCGCGCCTGCCGGTAGACAAGGGACGTGGTTCCGCGGCTGCCGGTTGCAAAAGAGAAGAAAGGCCGTTAAGCCGGTGATCTTAAAAAACTGGTGGGCTGTGCCGGGCTCGAACCAGCGACCCTCACGTTGTCGACGTGATGCTCTAAACCAACTGAGCTAACAACCCATAAAAACCGGCTGTAAAAATAAGGGGTAAAAATGTAGGTTCAAATTTTTATACTGCCTGGATGCATTTTTCACCTGAAAAAGCTACATTACAAAACAGATTCACTGATAATCAGGACGAATTTTTGCGAAACATTTTCCGGTGCATAACTTTCCGGAAAGATTCAAAAAATAACTGCCAAAAAATTTGCAAAAGGGCATTCTGCCGCCGTACATTTATATCCTGAATGAGAAGCAGGATTCGTAAAAAAGATCAGGTAACTCAAGCAGAAGCATCAGGTTAGTAAGTATTACCACTAAGCAATTAGAAAGTAAGAAAACCAATTTGGTGCTTTTTTTATGTGCGGGTATTTTTCCTTTATAAATTTTCTCCCCATTCGCCACTTGTAAATGTCGGCTGCGTAGTTATATTATTACATAAAAGCAACCCAATTATTTACACTATATGCCATTATTCCGGTGCATCTTTACAGTGTTATTATTCAATCCCCTGAAAACCTTTGAAACCCATGCAGAATAAGCAGGCTCAACACTGTTTCATTCTATGAGAAACCTTCAGCGATGAAGGTTTTTTATTATTTTTATTTTTTACCTGTTCTCTCCATCCTGTTCAACCTGTTACTGCACGTTCGGATCAATCACCATTAAATTTGATTATTGCAGAAAAAGTAGTACGGCAAATAATTTATAGCATTATTTAGCGTGCCAACAAATTGGCACGTTTTTCCAGCTATGAGTATTACATCAAAAAATAAAAAAATGGAAACACCGAATAAAAAATCTCCGGAACAAAGTGACAAAAATGAAGCGGATCTTAACGTGGATAATCAAATTGTGAATGCCTCACCGGATGATGCCCTGGGAGATAATGATATTACTCCTGCAGAATTTGAAATACTGAATAGCGCAGGTGTAAATGAGTCCACCGATGATGACGATAATTTGCTTGCGGAAGCCCAATTGGATAACCTGGATGAAGATGGTGAAGTATTGAATGAGGGTAGTGGTTATTCAGGTAGCGACCTCGATGTGCCAGGCAGTGAAACAGACAATGAGGAGGAATTGACTGGTGATGAAGATGAAGAAAACAACAGTTATAGCCTGAGCGACCAGGATGATGAAATGGAGGAGGACGAATTATAAAATATTCGCTTTAGACAGGATATTTACTTTTCATGGGATAAAGTAGTTTCTTATCATTTTGCTCAATATGAAGAAGGTACAATTATCCATGCAATGCTGACCTGCCATGAAACTAAGACGCTAAAGTTCACTAATACTTTTTGCGCTTCCTGTCTTAATGATCTAAATAAAACGATAGCATTAAGTGAAACGTTCTCAATCAGTGGCTGTTAGCGACCTCGAATAAAAAGTGCTGGTAAAATTCAAGCCGATCCTTGAGCCGGGCTTAAGCTTTAAAGTATTGTACTACTCATGGCGAGTTCCTTGATTTTACCCGCTGCGGTGGATTGATTTATTTTGTTTCCCCGCTAGCTAGCGGGGAAAATGAAGTCTAACCTGTTCTCAGTTTAGGTTTGCGAATGTTATACCTAATTCTATATCGAATTCACTCTTTATCCCTTATGCGCAAAAACAATTAACTACATTGGCCATTGGAGACATCCATTAGCAGTAAATTTAATTTCAAAAGCGTTCTCACACAATCCTCCCTTTTTTGTTTGGGGAAAAAAGAATGGAATTTAATTGGGGAGAAATAGCCACAATATGCAACTCTAAACATTTTCCAGGTAGCCATGATGCCCGGGCATCTTACAACTATTTTGCTTTAGCCTTTTTGATTTTTGCTTTTGGAGGAGGAGGAACTTTTGCACCTTTTTTCTTGGCTTCCGAAAGTCCTATTGCAATCGCCTGTTTTGGATTGGTCACTTTTTTGCCGGATGTCCCGCTTTCCAGTTCGCCCTTTTCCATTCGCTTCATTGCAGTTTCCACACTTTTTTGCGCTGCTTTTGAATACTTTGCCATGATGGATTGTTTTATAATTTAAAGAAGAAAATTTTAGGTGTAAAAAAATCATGCCATTCTGGTATTTACAAGTAGTCTTAAGATCAACTTAATATCCATTTCAGGAATGCACCTATGTTGAATATTTTTTGTTAATTTCATAGCGCACCTATTTTAAAGAATATGAAAACATTATCTGAAACCTGGTTTGCGGAAGGCTATATAGATTTTGAATTAAAGAAATATACCTTGCTGGCATACTTACAGGAAATTAACAACGGGTTCCGCGAAAACAAGCTTTACCCCCAGCTTGCGGATATTATTTTCCATTTTAACAATATGGTCTCTTTCAGGGACAATAAAAAACTATTAAAAGATCAGTTTCCCAAAAGATTGACCGGTTTGCAAATGGAGAAACTGACCCTGTTGTACGAGCAGGTGATAGAAGATGATGAACTGATGAAGGAACTGGAAGACATCATTCATTATGCTACCAATAAAATGAAGAAGACCATTAGCAGTGGTGCAGAGATATATGAATTTGTAGAAGAAAAAATTGTCATTATGCCCGTGGGGCTGGTACCCCTCGATAATACAGAAGGTTATTTCTTTCTAAACAATGGCAAAGGAAAGGATACGCTTGTATACCAGTACCGGCTTACTATTTTTGAAAAGCACGATGAAAAATACCGGGGTATAAAAACGGATTTTATTGATAGCTGGTACCGGAGCATTGCATCTACTTACGAACATATTAAACTGGACCTGATCCGCAAAAAATCAGATCTTCCCAACCCGGCAGTGTATGCCATTGAAACATCACTCAGGTTCCCGGTGGAAGAAACCTTGCTGCCGGTTGCTAAGAGATACCTGGTAAAATTTATTTCCGCCGCAGCATAGTTTATTCTTTCAAATAGTAGTACTCTTCAAAAAAGCCGGGCGATTTCACCAGCCGTTCTCATTACTGAATGGCAGCCTTTACTTTTTGGTTTTGATTTTTATTGTACATTGGTAACTTAAACCAATCAAGCAATGAGAAAAATTTATTTTAGTAACCTGTGCATGTTAACTATTGGCATCCTGGGGTTACTATCCTGTAACGACAATACACCCGCCGGCAACCAGCACAATTCACTTACCGCTTATTTTAGTTCTACAGACACTGGCTTACAAACCGGCGGAATAAAAATGGTTGCCATAGAAACTCCAAAAAGGAAATTCAATGTGTGGACGAAAAGATTTGGCAACAACCCGACCATTAAACTATTATTGCTGAACGGCGGCCCCGGCGCCACCCATGAATATTTTGAATGCATGGAAAGCTTTCTGCCAAAGGAAGGGATTGAATTGATTTATTATGATCAGCTTGGTTGCGGCAATTCTGATAAGGTTACGGATACTTCGCTATGGGATCTGCCCAGGTATGTAGAAGAAGTGGAACAGGTTCGTAAAGCACTAAACCTTACCAACAATAATTTTTACCTGTTGGGCCATTCATGGGGCGGTATTTTAGCCATGCAATACGCCCTTAAATACCAGGATCATCTGAAGGGGCTCATCATAAGCAATATGATGAGCAGTTGCCCTGACTACGGCAAATATGCGAACACGGTACTGGCTCCCCAGTTTGATCCGAAAGTGCTGGATACCATCCGGAGCATAGAAGCCAAAGGAGACTTTTCTAATCCAAAATATATGGAACTGTTAATGCCACATTTTTATGCAAAGCATATTTGCCGTTTGCCTTTGGATCAATGGCCCGAGCCAATGACAAGATCCTTTGCAAAAATGAATCAATCGCTATACGTAACCATGCAGGGCCCCAGCGAATTTGGTATTGCCGGGAAATTATTGACCTGGGACGTCAAGACCCAACTACCTGCGATAAAAACAGCTACACTTACCATTGGTGGAAAATACGATACAATGGATCCGGAACACATGAAATGGATGAGCACACAGGTGCAGAATGGTCAATTCCTGTATTGCCCCAATGGTAGTCATATGAGTATGTATGATGACCAGCAGGTATACATGGAGGGGTTGATAAAATTCCTGAAGACGGTGAATGATGGCAGTTTTAAAGGATCGAAGGGGAATTGAAAATAGCGGCAAGGTTTAAACCGGGGCTGATAAATACAACCTGCAGAATTGATATTCGTTAAAATAAAAAACACACAGTCCTTACGGGGACTATGTGTTTTTTATTTGGTGTACTCAACATTGGATTGATCACAATCCACTTGATTTTTATACCTTTTTACTGAACCAAATTTAAAAACAATTTTCAAAAAATAAAAGCATTTTTTCATTTATTTTATAATACCTGCCATTTATTTATTAACAAATCCCGTTACTTTTTTCCGCAGGTTTTGTATGGCCATTCCCATTGAAATACTGGTATGCCAGGCAGTTTTTTTTGTTTTCAAAAATGCAAAACTGTTTGATGTAAGTATTTCAGTAAATTACCTCCTGATTCATTTTTATTGACTACACAAATTAAACGATTGTTATGATGCATAAATTTCTGCTGGTAATTGGTTTATTCATTTTTCAACATTCATTTTCACAGGTAAGCGTGCAGCAGCCGATGGTGGAAAATCAAAAAAATCCAATCGGTATTGCGGTATTAAACCCCGGGTTTAGCTGGCAATTATCGTCAGCAAAAAGAAACATCCTGCAAACGGCTTATGAAATCAAAGTAGGTGCATCTGCAAATATCAAAAACATTATTTGGAGCAGTGGTAAAGTTCAGTCCAATCAATCACTGATGGTTGATTATGCCGGTCCGGCATTACAGTCAGCACAAACATATTACTGGCAGGTAAGAGTTTGGGCCAATGATGGAAAAGTATCGGCCTGGAGTGAGCCCGCCTTTTGGCAAATGGGCTTGTTGAACGCGGCAGACTGGAAGGCAACCTGGATACAGCCGGGTTACCGGGAAGATTCCATCACCCCGCCGAGCCCCCTGTTCCGAAACCAGTTTACCCTTTCAAAAAAGATAAAGTCAGCTACTGTTTTTATTACTTCCCATGGTTTGTACGAAGCCTTTATTAATGGCCGGCGGGTGGGGGATGCCTGGCTTACACCGGGATGGACGAGCTACAATAAGCGGCTGCAGTACCAGGTGTATGACGTTACCTCACTTTTAGCGGACGGTAAAAATGCGGTGGGAGTTGCTTTGGGCAGCGGCTGGTACAGGGGAAACCTTGCATGGGGTGGCAATAAAAATATTTATGGAAAGGAACTTGCTTTGCTGCTGCAATTGCAGGTAGTGTATACAGATGGCAGTGCCGCTACGATCGTGTCTGATGAAAACTGGAAATCATCCACCGGGGCCATCAGGAGTTCGGAAATATACAATGGGGAGCATAACGATGCAAGGGAAGAAAAGTCAGGTTGGACAAACATCGGTTATGATGATAGTAAATGGTCCGGAGTAGTTACCAAAAATTTTGACAACAGCATATTAACGGCCACGGTAAATGAACCTGTTAGAAAACATGAGGTATTCAATCCTATCCGGATTTTTAAAACACCGGCAGGTGAACAGGTAATTGATTTTGGCCAAAACCTGGTGGGCTTAGTGCAGGTAAAGGTAAAGGGCAATGCAGGTGATAAAATAGTGATTCAGCATGCGGAAGTATTGGATAAATCAGGCAATTTTTACACCGCTAATTTGCGTGCTGCCAAACAGGAGAATACCTATATCCTGAAAGGGGGGGCGGAAGAAATATTTGAACCACACTTTACTTTCCAGGGATTTCGGTATATAAAAATCACCGGCTTTACCGGCGAAATAAAGCCAGGCAATTTTACCGCCGTAGCATTTTATTCTGATATGCGGCCAACAGGTAGTTTCGCCTGTTCCAACCCATTGCTCAACCAGTTGCAGCATAATATACAATGGGGGCAGAAGGGCAATTTCCTGGATGTTCCTACCGATTGCCCGCAGCGGGATGAACGCCTGGGCTGGACAGGTGATGCACAGGTTTTTTCAAGAACGGCCGCTTACAATATGCAGGTGAATAATTTTTTCGCCAAATGGTTAAAGGATGTGGCGGCAGATCAGTTGCCAAACGGCAGCGTACCTTTTGTAGTGCCCAATGTGTTGGGAGAAGGTGCGGCAGGCTCTACCGGTTGGGCAGATGTGGCTACCATTATTCCATGGAATATGTACCTCGCCTATGGTGATAAAAGAATACTGGCACAACAATACGCCAGCATGAAAGCCTGGGTTGGTTTTATGGAGCAAAAAAGTAAAAATGATCTTTGGAATACCGGTTTTCATTTTGGCGACTGGTTGTTTTACAGGCCCGATGATGACAATGACGGCAGGGCGGCAATTACAGATAAATACCTGATTGCACAGTGCTTTTTTGCGCATTCTACCCAGTTAATGATCAATACGGCTAACGTGTTAGGTAACAACAGTGATGTGGCAAAATATACGGCCCTGCTGGAAAAAATTAAAGCCGCTTTTTTGAAAGAATACTTAACTCCAAATGGAAGGCTGGTGTCGGGTTCACAAACAGCTTACGTACTGGCATTGCATTTTGATATGTTGCCGGAAACACTTCGGGCACAGGCAGCAGAAAGGCTTGCGGCCAATGTAAAAGATTACAACAATCACCTTACTACCGGGTTCCTCGGTACACCTTACCTGTGTCATGTACTTACCAGGTTTGGGTATACGGATATTGCCTTTAAATTATTAATGCAGGAAACTTATCCTTCCTGGCTCTACCCCGTAAAAATGGGTGCCACTACTATCTGGGAAAGATGGGATGGACAAAAGCCGGACAGCAGCTTTCAAACGCCGGGGATGAATTCATTTAACCATTATGCTTATGGCGCTATCGGCGACTGGATGTACCGGTCTATTGCCGGTATTGATACTTACGAAGATGGGCCCGGCTACAGGCATACCAGGATAATGCCGCATATCGGGGGTAATTTAACCTATGCCAATGCGGATTTGGAAACCGGCTATGGTTTGCTGAAATCGTACTGGAAAATTGAAAATGGTGCGATTGTTTTAGACATCACCATACCGGCTAATACAACCGCCACGGTATACCTGCCTGCCACGGAGGAAAACCAGGTAAAAGAAGGTGGCGGGCAGTTGGCAAATTCGGCCAGCCTGGTTATTAAAGGAAAAGAGAATGGTTACATAATGGTAGATATCGGCTCTGGCAATTACCATTTTACTATTGACAAAAAGTAAACGATTTAGCCTGTTACTATGCCTTTGGGATGGTAATTTCGGGCAGGAAATATAGTGCTGGAAATAGCTATAGGTATGGGTTTAATGGTAAAGAAAAATCGGATGAAATTTACGGAGAAGGAAATGCTTATGACTTTGGAGCAAGAATACAAGATCCAAGATTAGGCAAGTGGTTTAGCTTGGATCCTTTACAAAGAAAATATCCGAATGAAAGCCATTATGCCTATGTCAGTAACTCGCCATTACTTTTTATGGATCCCGATGGCAAGGACAAAATTGTAACCTTAACAGTGATAAATAAAGATGGCACACAAATAAAAATTAAATCTGTAAACCCAAATTATTTCTATACTCAAACAAATTATGGGTACTATGAAACAACGTTTTCGAAATTTGATGTAACGTCTAATATTGTAATTGATTATAGCAAATTGGATGCAAATGGTAAGCCTACAGGAAGTGTCACTAATGATATAATCAGGACAAGCGAGAAAAGTACCAGTATGGTTGGGTATGCATTTCAAAATGTAGAAAATGCATTAACAGATAGAATACCTGTAATCAATGAGTTCGGATTCGTTTTATCAGGCGAGGCCGCTGGTGATAACCATACACTAGATATAGGTGGTTTTTCGAAATCTGCTGAAATAATTGACATAGGTAATCTAATGAAAAACGCAGGAAACCTGAGAGAATTTTCTGGGAAGTTGGAAGTGTGGGATTTTGCAGACGATGTTTTGAAGAATAGCCCTAAATTGAATAGCATGTTGTCAGGTGCTGACAATTTACTAGATGCAACCCAAGCTACAATAGATGCTATAAATGCCCCTACTTCTCCATCCGTTAACACAAAAAAAGGAACCACCAATGCAGTTAAAACAACCACTCAGCAACAAACCGCTAAAACCATTCCAAAAGCCACTAGAGGTGATGGTAGTATTCAAACTGCAACCTACGGTCGAAAAGATTCTATTGGAAAAGATGGCTCAGTATGGGATGTTCCGACCCTGATACCGGTAAATAAATCTAACACTAAAAAAGGAGATAAGAAACATGAATAGAAATAATATTATTTATTGGCTTTTACTATTAATATTCTTAGCAGGTTGTACAACAAAAGAAAAAAAGGTATTTATAAAAAAATATTATCCTTCTGGTAAACTCCTAAGTTATGGGTGGTACGTAAATGATAGAGATAGTTTTGCTATTGATACAATATACAAATTTTATGAAAATGGCAAGCAATCTGCCATAAGTATCTATGATTCCAGAGGCACAGGTAGATTAAATGGTGTTTCAATATTGTATTATGATAATGGCAACAAGTATCAAGTAACGAATTATACTAAAGGGTTAGCTCAAGGATTTTCCTATGAATATAACAAATTTGGCAAATTGGATACTAAACAGTTTTATTTAGATGATAAACCTATTGGAGATAACTATGGATATGACAAAAATGGAAATCTTCATCATTATGCGTTTTACTGGATTGATACAAATTATGTGAGTTATATCGAGTATGATACTTTGGGGAACATTAAAAGTGGACTTAATAAGCGTCCTGTTTTGTTTAATTACTTTACAAAAACTAGCAATGATAGTTCAAAGAATAAAATCCAAAAAAAATGTTATGTACAAATAATTCCATCCAACCCACCAAGATGCAGAACAAGCGTGCATATCGAATTTATATCCCAAAATGGATTTGTTATTAAAAAAGATAGCGTGGTTAATGCCGAGTTATATACGAAACAGTATGAAATGCCTGATAGTTTAAAGTTGATAAAATACTATGCAATACAATACGATTCTATAATTAATAAATATTATAACTGCAATTTTGAAACGAAATTTTAATCGATTTTTTTATCAACCCTACCAGGCGGGTTGTGAGTCATAGGTTTGTGTGCCTTGGCTCCCAGTGCCGGGCATGACTAAAAGAAGCAAGATTATTTGTCCATCAGCTATAAAAGCTGGTGGACTTTTTTATGTATATTTAATTGATAAAAGTTCTTTGAGAATTCTATCCCTTTGGGATGGTAATACCAGGTAGGAAATATAACGCTGGAAGTGTTTATAGGTATGGGTTTAATGGGAAAGAGGAAGATCTCGAAATAGAAGGGCAAGAAGATTATGGATTTAGAATCTACGACAAAAGATTAGGCCGCTTTAAATCAATTGACCCACTTACAAAAAAGTATCCTGAATTAACACCTTATCAATTTGCGTCAAATACACCTATGCAGGCAATTGATTTAGATGGCTTAGAAGCGTTTTTTGTTCACGGTACTACATCAAACTCTAAACGATGGACAGGAACTCCTTCAGCACAGAAGGCAGTTCAAACTTTACTTAAAGTAACAAATAATAAATCTTACAATACAGGGTTTAATTGGAAAGCTCCACTTAATAATAATGAAAAAACAAGAGCTACGGCAGCAGGTCAATTAGCAGACTATGTAATGGCTCACAGAGTCGAGGGCGAAGAAATCACTTTGTTGGGACATAGTCATGGTGGCAACGTTGCTATTCAAGCTGCTAAAATTATCTATGAAAGAACAGGACAAAAAGTAAACATTGTAACAATTGCAACTCCAGCTTATAATAAAAAAGGTGATGCAGAAAATCCAGAAACACAAAAAGCTTACATCAATGACCATATTGCTTTATGGAACGCAATTGATGGTGTATCAGGAGGCTTAGCAGGCGATGATTATTTTAAGAATTCAACAATTACAACGAATGTTGAATTGAAAGTAGATAAATATTATGTATCAGAAACTGAAATAGTAGACCGTTCGGGGAAGAAAAAATTAAGGAATGAAAATAATATAGGCGCCCATTCAGCGGATGTTGAACACCCGGACGTAATTGACAACGCAATAAAAGATAAATCTTTAAGAAAGTTAAATCCAGTACCTAAAAAAAGTAAATAATATTTAATGAAACAAATTAGTCGTATTGCTTTTTTCTCTTACCTACTTTGGGTTTCAATCGTTGTATTCTTAAATTTTAAAGGGGATATTACTTTTGGACACGGCTTGGGTGATTTGTACTACTTGATATTCATAGTTTCTTTAACTATTTTATCTTTAATTTTCTATGTACGGATCAATAAAGGAAACTTTGCTAATAAAAAAATGATTTACTTATTTATCGTTTATCTTATTGTAATTGTAGTTTCTTTTTGTTTGAAACTAACTCTATTTCGAGGGGCAGAGTTTCCTTGGGATGGTAACATTTTTTTGTAAAAAAATGCCGGATAGGTTCGGGAGTGTGTTATCCCCGTATTGGCGCAAGTTGATGCGATGGCACAGAGCGTTCGCACCTTGTGCCGAGTAAGAGCTGCTTGAATGAGGCGTAGGTTTGTGAGTTGGGTTTCCAGTGCCGGGTGTTACTAAAAAAAACAAGATCTGTAAACCCCCGATAAAAATCGGGGTAGGCTATCAGTTGTAAAAGACTGTTGGTTTTTTATGGTATCGTTTTAAAAATGCTTTTGAGTTCAGTGTCGGAGATAGTACTTTTTTCACCCTTGTCATTAATGGCCGTTAGGTAAACAGTGGTAGCAATAACCTTAAGATAAGTAATCACCTTTGTGCCAGTACGGGACTAATAGCAACAACGATTAATGCCTCCTTCGCAGTTCGGGCAACGGAGGCATTTGGCTAACTGGATAAATTGATTTTACATACCCAGGAGTAATGACATTTTGTTGATTTTTAGCATCCCACATTTGATCTAAAATATAATCATACTTTTTATCTGGATTTGTTTCAAAAACAATCCCAACATTTTCTAAAACTAGAAAAGATAAAATATGATCCTCTCTATTTGAATCCAAAGAGAAAATGCATTTAATCAAATTTATGCTCTCGTTTTTATGTGAAACTTTTTTGCAAAATAATGGTTTATAAAAGCCTTTTGAATAATCTCCCATTGACCAATGATTTAATGACTTTTGAAAACAAGTTCTAAAATAAGACGTATCGTATTTAGTTATTTTATTAATTGTCGTAAAACTATTACCAACTGTATCTTTTAAAAGACTATCATTTTGATTAAAATCAAGTAGCGAGCTTATTTTCCAAATTCGATTGTATCGTTCTTGCGGATTATTAGTACAGCTTACACTTAATACTATTATTAATAGTGCTATAACCTTAAAAAAGAGTTTATTCATAACTTAAATAGTTTAATAAGGTGGAATTTCGTAACCTGCTTCTGAAAAATCTATTAATGTTTGATTTAAACCGGCAGCCATAATTCTCATGTATAAATATTCTTGGGAATGAGGTCTTAAACCTTGATTCCAAACAAGCTTCAACAATTGAACTTGCTGCAACACCTTCAACCCTGACGAATTTGAATATACTCCTTTATTTTCCCCTCCATACTTAGAAGGTAAGAAACTACTAGTAAGATGAGCGTCCCACTTTACGTTTGATTTCATTAAAAATTTCTTCTCTTGTAAATCGCCATGTAAGAAAAATTCATGTGAAAAATCATCTACATGATTTAACATAGCATCCCTAGATTCTAAAGGATCCCCAACATTCGCGCTATTATTTGCTTCTACTTGAAAAAGCAGCTTAAGTCTTCCTTTTTGAATATTATAATCGCCTGTTTTAGCGGACCCGCCCGCAATTGTTCCATCGGGTACAATTTCCAAATTCACATCAACACCTCTTTTACTTTCAGCCCCTTCGGATTTAGCTTCCAAATTAAGACCAGTTATAAAAACGCCCTTTAATTTAAACCCTTGTTGAGCATGATCCAAAAGATATTTTCCACCCTCCTTAGTTTTGGCGAACAACTCAAACGCGGATATTTCATTTGAGTTCTTATAATTTCCATTTCCATCTTTATCATATAAATTTCCTAAAATAACAGAGTCACCATACTTATCACTAAATCTAATGGGGTTTCCAGCAAAACAATTATATGGGCTTAGTGATATATTAGGTTTAGGATCAATATTCCAACGTCTTCCTATTCTTGGGTCATACTCCCAAAACTCTGCTGTGTATGAGTTTTCTTCTCCATTGATTTCGCCTGATTTCTCCTGTCCATTAAAGCCATACCGATAGCTAACTCCGGCACTATACTTCCTGCCCAGTATTACCATCCCAAAGGAATAGTAATCTCAAAGAGCTTTTAATCGATAAATGTACACTAAAATCTATCAGCTTTTTTTATTAATATGGTTTAATAATCCTGTTGCAGACAGCCAGGAAGGGATAATAATGAATGACCCGGCATAGCACGCCCTTATCAAAGTGCACTTAAAAAGAATTCTATCTTTTGAAGGACTTTCCTTACCGGCAAACTCCATTAAGCAGTATAAAGTATTTTCTTTTAGTGAACACTAAAGCCATTACTTTTAAATCCTTATCAACGATTCGTCTCTCTTTATCGAAAACTAATTTAACCGCCTCATGAGGCAAGATATAAATACATCAACACCAACTAACCAAACATCATCCTTTTGGATAAAAGAAATTAGCCGTCACAAATTGTGATCTCTGTTTTTTAGCCTTTATATTTACAAACCATAAGTAACTACGATGGCAAAGAAAGAATTACAAGCATTAATAATAGAACAAAAAATACTCAATAAAATTTATCTCATACGGGGTGAGAAAGTAATGTTGGATAGGGACCTGGCAGAAATGTATGGAGTGGAAACAAAAGTTTTTAATCAAAGTGTGAAAAGGAATATAGAACGCTTTCCCAAAGATTTTATGTTTCCACTAAGCGAAAAGGAATGGGGAAACTTGAGGTCACAAATTGTGACCTCAAGTTGGGGAGGTGCAAGATATAAACCAACTGTTTTTACAGAGCAAGGCGTAGCAATGCCTGCCCGACTGCTCATTCAGGCGGGTTATCCAGTATATTAAATAGCAAAACAGCCATAGAAGTAAACATTAGAATTATACGTGTGTTTACAAAAATGTGGGAATATGCACTTACCCATAAAGAAGTATTACTTCAGCTTGCCAGGTTGGAAAAAGAAGTAAAGGGTAATAGTAAAGACATTGAAAATATTTTTATGGTGTTGAAAGAATTATTGGAAAAGGAAAGCAAACCAACCCAAAGAAATAAAATAGGCTTTAAAAATTACGATTAGCAAAGCCTGAATCATCCTGGCCACTTTGTACGGGTAAGCTTCATTGCCTGGTAATAAAGTATTTTGTTTTAGTTAACACTAAAGCCATTACTTTTAATCGCTGATCAACCATCCGTCTCTTTTTATCGAAAACTAATTTAACCCACCCCATGAGAAAAATTTACGCTACCCTTGTACTGTCTATTGCAATAACCAGTCTCTTTAGCCAGCAAACCCTCGTACTAAAAAATTTCAAATACAGGATCAATACTTACCGGGCCATCAACTACAGCCTTAATAGTGGCAGCCAGTTAACCAGCACTACCCTTCCCCCGGGCAACTTTAAAAACAGTTCTGCATCAGGTGACGCAGGCGTAAATTATTTTACTACCAAAAGCACGGATAAAATACTGCTGACTGCAACCGGCGGTCTCAATGCCTCATTTTATTCCGGTAAATCTGAAACACCCATGGAGGAGAATACGAGCAAAAGTTTTAGTCTGATGCCCCGCATATTTGTGATGAATAAATGGTTTGGAAAAAAATTATTTACCGAATTGGGAGCCGATGTGTCTACTTATTACCGTTCGGGCAAAGATGTGGATTCCAAATACATCCTGCCTGCAAAAAGTAAGCAGGGTGATTACTATTTTTCCATCAATACAGGCATCGGTAAAGGCAGGTTGGAAAATATCACAGATATGCAGAATGCCCTGTGGCTGTACAAAGACATGGAAGCAGAAAAATTATTATCCCGTTCGCTGACAGATGAAGAACTGAACGAATTAGGCAAAGCGATTACAAAGGGCAATAACACCCGGGTATTGGATAGCAGGAGAAGAACACAATTTGTCCTGAAAACGGTGGACGAATATTTTCAGCAAAAGAGGCTGCTCAATAAAACCGACATCAATTACTTTGTGCATCTGAATGATATTTTGTTTTTCGCTTTCAACAATCCAAGGCTTTCCGGTACAGAAAAATTTATCCGGTTCACTCCATCCATAGTGGTGAATAATGGAGATGTTACCAATAACAATGTGGTTAACAAAAAGGAGCAACGATACCAAACCCAATCGCTGGTATTGTCAACCGGCATCCATAAATACATTCCTGTAAATCTTACCAAACAATTTAATTACGGCGCTGCCATCAGGCTATCGTATATTTCAAAAAGGCAGACCGACCGGTCCTATATTTCCGGAATATTATCCAATGAAACAAAGATGAATTCAGACTTAAAGGAAGCGGCCCTGAATGTTTTTTTACAACACGCTATTTATCCCAATACCCGAACTGCTATCAGCTTTAACCTGCAGTCGGACGGAGGCTACCAGGATATTGTTCAAAATCCAGGCTGGTATGCAGATGTTAACTTATCCGCTTCCCTGAATTATTTTATCAGCTACCGAACCAGGTTTACCTGCAATGCCGGTGCATCCTACGAAAAAAACAGGTATTACTATAATAACCAGGCCGTTAATTTTTCAGCAGAAAGGTTGCAGTTGTATGCAAGTGCGGGATTGGAGATTAGTTTGTAAAATCACTTTATCACCGGGTATTTTGCATCGCCTTTCCTCGCCGTTGTTTGTATGGATCGATTAGTATAAAAGTTCATTGAAATTGTGTGGTTATTTTATGCAGCCGTTAGTGCTGTTGCATTCATTTCGCAGTAGTTGCCATGTCTTTAAAAAAAGCCAACTATCCCGGAGGCCGTTGTTGGTCTTATTGACCAACAACCGAAGCGTACACCATAAAAACTGTCATAAAAAAATATTATATTTCATCAATGGAAAAATACCCGGTATACTGGCCTCAATTTTACACTGCTACCATTTTAGAATGGAAGCCATTGTTAAAACCAGATAAATACAAAGACATCATCATTCAATGTCTTCAGTATCTCACAACAAACAAGAGGATAACATTGTATGCCTTTGTAATTATGGATAATCACATTCATTTAATATGGCAGGCATTACCGGGCAAAACACCGGAACAGATACAACATAGTTTTATGAAGTATACGGCCCAGCAAATAAAATTCGACCTGGTAGAAAGTCATCCGCTGGTACTGGATAAATTCAGGGTAAATGCAAAAGACAGAACATACCAGTTCTGGAAAAGAAATTCATTGGGTATTGAGTTGTATTCACATGATGCATTTATACAAAAGCTTGAGTATATTCATTGGAACCCGGTGAAGGCAGGTTTATGCAGTTTGCCGGAAGAATATTATTATTCTTCTGCCCGGTTTTATCATACAGGTAAAGATGATTTTGGAATGCTTACACATTGCTAAGATTACATTGGTACAACGCTTCGGTCGTTGGTCAATAAGACCAACAACGGCGTTTTTGGAATAGTCAAAGCCTTTGCAGCAAAGAGAGGGATACCAACAACGCCTGAGAAGTTTTTTCCTGATTGGAAGTAGTTTCCCACCAATCTTTTGTTTGGGCTTTTCTAAATTGAAGTAATTTTTCAATAATAACTTTATCCTCTAATGAAGACAACCATTGTATAAGTTCGATTTTTTTGTCCAGTATTTGAGTATCTGTTTTCATAACGCTAAATTATCTGTTACAAATCTATTTCGCATCGCCTTTTGCACAAAACCAAATAGTGCGGTTCATGGTATCATCCTCGCCGCCATCCACTTCATTAAACACTTACTTCCCAGGTGAACTGAACACGCCAATCTTTATCGCTCTTTCAAATTGCCCCGGCCTGCTCCGTAGCACGGCGAGTCCTGCTGTAATGGTTCAAAACTTTAGTATTCTTTTCTGCAGAGACTCGCCTGGGAATGGATGGTTGGCAACCCTTCCAAATGTTTAAATGAACCCTAACGAATTACAATCACTTCACCCCCGGGTATTTCGCATCGCCCTTTGCGTAAAACCAGATAATGCGGTTCATAGTATCGTCTTCGCCGCCATCTACTTCATTAAACACTTCATGCATGGATTGCAGGGCATATTTCCTTGCCTTACCGCTTAATGCCTGCAGTGGTTTGTTCATCTGGTCAAGTGGTATGTTGTTGGGAAGGGCTGTATAGGTAATGGCGTTTTTGGTGTTTTGAAAACAATCCGTCATCAGCCTTGCCGTAGCATCCAAAATATTCATTGGAGGAACACCCAGGATTTGTTCAATGGTTCTCAACATGGAAGTCTGGTTATAATTGGAGCTTAACAATTTCCCGGTGCTATATGGACTGATGGTAAGCCCGACCGTTCTGTACGCAGAAATATGGTCCCATCCACTTTGCGAATCATCCTGGGTAATAAATATCACCGTCGAATCCCAGTACTTACTTTTGGTAATCATGTCAACGATTCTGCCCACCGCCAGGTCGTTATCGGCTACCATGGCATTGGGGGTTGGAAAACCGGGCGAAGTGCCGGCACTATGGTCGTTGGGAAGCGACATTACCATCAGGTTGGGAAGGTTGCCTTTCTGTTCGTACTTTTTCCATTCCTGCATAAAAATATCTGCCCGCTGCTGATCGCTGAAGGCAATATTATCGCAATCGGGAAAGGTGGGTGAAATGATGGGCCGTATTCTTGCAATGGTGCTGGTATTATGCCAGTTGGGTGGCAGGCCGTTTTTATACCTGGCATAGAGATCGGCCCACTTCAGTTTATGGTCATACTCTGTTGTACAGGCTTCTCCAAAAATGCGCACCGTTTTTTTATGATCCAATGCCTGGTTCCAGATAAAGCCACTTTTGTTGTACACCAGTGCATCGGCCTGCCGGTGCGGATAACTCCTGAACCAGGCCCGCACATTTTTCTCCACGTAATCGGAAACCATACCGGCATCGGTCCATTGGTGCCCTTCGGCCGACGACTTACCGCTGGCATAATAATCATCCATCCAGCCATATTGCTTTGCGAGCGCATGCATATTGGGCGTTATCTTTTCACCGAAAATACACAAGGAACTGTCGCCCCTGCCCTGTGGAATATCTCCAAAAACCTGGTCATAAGTTTTATTCTCTTTGATGATATACACTACGTGTTTAAAAAGTGATGGCTCGCCCAGCCGTTCCGGTACAGGCACTGCAGCTATGCCTTCCCGTGGCAACAATTGCAGTTGTTCTGTTCTGTTTATTAAATTGAGCTGAATAACCGCAGCAGTATATTTTGCGAGTGTGGATTTACCCGGAACGGGAATAATGCTTACAGAAGCAAGCTGGTTGTGAATGGAACCGGCTTTCTTTTGCGGATTGATTACGGTGGCGCCTTCTGATTCAAGGTTGGCTACCACCAGGTGGTTCTGAATTAATTTTATTCCGGCAGGGTAAGCTTCTGTGGGAATATACCCTGTCACCTGCGATTTGCCCTGCCCCTTAACCGATGCATTTTTGCCCAGCCTTACCACCGCTATCGCATTATCAAACCCATTGGCCACATACAGCACCGTATTGTCTGCGTTTAATTCCAGCCCGTTGGGTGTACTACCCTGCAGGCTGTATTTCCCTTTCAATAAACCTACTTCAATGGTTTCAGCCACCGTATTTGTTTTGGTATTGATAACTGATATAGCATCACTTGATCCATTGGCAATAAAAACAAAGCTCCCGTCGGCGGATGCTTTTACAGCATTGGGATGCAGGCCCACATTTATTTCTTTTAACACCCTACCGGATGACAGATCAAACATCGTAACAGTTCCACCTGCAGTAGCGCCTGTACGGGGATCAGTATAGGCCAGCCCCCATGGAACACCGGCTCTTTCCTTTGTACTATCCGTGGCAATACCACCGGCCCAGTTGCTTACATAAATGTTGTTATTTGCAATGGCAATGCCATAGGGCGCCACACCGGTTGGCGATCTCCACACGATGCTTTTATCGCTCCAGCGGATCTTTACTAATTCGTTGTTGCCATTCAGCACCAGGTAAATAAACTGTTCGCCATTTTCCGATACAATAGCCATTTCATTGGGGATAGCGTTGACTGCGGGGCTTATTGTTTCAATGGGGATATCCCCGATTTGCTGAAAGCCATCGGCCCATTCTGCAATCATCACCGCTGCCTTGCCCCCGTCCCGTTCCGCGGCACTCCATACAATCCAGGTTTTACCTTTTTCGCTAAAGGTGCGAATACCGGAGTAAGTGCTCATGTACCTCCCGTATTTTGGAATATCCGTAAAAGTCCACCGGCTGATTATTTTCTTGCTGACAACATCCAACGCCATGATACCATACCGGTCTTCCATCACAATCTTTCCATCGGCTGATAAAACCGCCGCATCCAGCGCATGGTTTTCCAGGTCGGGGTTGCCATAGCGTACCACCTCCCCTGCTGATTGTATGATGCGGTTAAAAGGCATCAGCCGGAATGAATCATTGTGCCTTGCAAGGAAATCAGATAGCGCAGCAATATGATCGGTGTTGATAAAATCTACTTTTAGTTTTACAAACTCCTTCCATGTTTCGGTATCATCCGGGCTTGCATAAAAACGAATTGGTTTTTTTAAATGATGAGCTTTATTGGTTAGCGCAGTTAAGATGCGTTTAACGGAATCGGGCATTGAACCAATGCCCTTCCATCTGCTATAATCGGCAAAGTCATCACTCAGCAGGGCTATCCTTGACAGAGCCGGTTTGTTATAATCTTTTTTTGCCTTCCCATCAAACCAGATGAAGGAAGGGTATGTCGTGAATAATTTTTCGGCGGGCCTGTTACCCGTAATCACCAGCCGCACTGACCGGCTATGAATAATGGACGGAAATTTCCTTAATACATTCACCAATGCTTTCAGGGTATAAATGCTATCAGTTTTTATATCGATCAAAAGTTGAAGCATTCTGCTGCTATCGCTGAATGCATATCCTTTATTTTTTTCAATGCTTTTTGCCAAAGGAACCAGGTACATACTTTCCAGTGTTCGCTTAGCTGTTAGTTCTGCAGAATCATGGCCGACCAGCAATTTTCCTTTTACCAGGAAAACATCTGCCTCTATAGAGCCAAACTGCTCACCATAGGCCCCGAAGAAAGGATTTTGCTGGTGGTAATCATTGTGCGAATGTGCATGGGCGGTAGTGTACACTACGGGCTGCCCTTTTGCGGGAGAAAGGTAAAGGCCCAATAATAAAAATGCGAAAATTTTAGAAACCGTCATGTTGGTGTTTGAAAAAAGTGAAACCAATATTAGTTAATTTTCTCCTTGCAATATGCTTTGAAATACAAGAAACTAATTATATTTTTATTATGCTTTCGCTATTAAAATATTATCAAAAACGAAATTGCTATATAAGATACTGCTATTCTTTTCTTTTGCGAATTAATGGAACAACGATTTCAATTTAACCATCACTAAATGAGAAAACATGATAAAAAAAACAATCCTTCATTCCGGATTTTTATCCGCCGTCCTTTTCACTGTCCTGTTATTGACAGTTTCATCCCTGGTTTCAGCAAGGGAAAATCCTCCAAAACCCGCAGTTAAGTATGCGGAAAAACAAATTACGGGTAAAGTTACCGATGGAAATACTGGTAATACACTTGAAGGGGCAAGCGCAGTGATTCTGCGAGTAAATATTTTCAATCCATTTTTTTTAGCATTGCAACCTATTTCCAAAGCTTCGCCCATTAGCCCTTTGTGGCTGTTGATATATCGCGGTATTGTTTTTATTTTTTAGAAAAATAATTTTGATTTGT
>JANPIJ010000184.1:0-2645 GCA_031424955.1 Ferruginibacter sp.
TTTAATCATATTTATAAACAAAAATCAGGGAAATGAACAACTACGAATTGATGGTGATTTTTACCCCTGTGCTGTCTGAAGAGGAATTTAAAGCCGCTCAGACCAAATTTGCTACACTCGTTACAGAAAACGAAGGCGAAGTATTGCACACCAATCCCTGGGGACTAAAATCACTGGCCTACCCTATTGCCAAGAAGACCACGGGTCTTTATTGGGTAATGGAGTATACAGCGCCATCCAGCTTCAATGAAAAGTTGAAAACTCAACTTTTACGTGACGAATCAGTGATGCGTCACATGTACACTGTACTCGATAAATACGCCGTCGAGTATAATACCAAAAAGAGAAGTGGCGTTAATGCAGGAACCAAAAAAGCGGAGGCGTAATCATGGCAAAACCAAACGAGATCAAATATCTCACAGCGATCAAAGCTGAAAAGCGTCCAAAGAAATATTGCCGCTTTAAGAAAATGGGTATCCATTATATCGATTATAAGGATGCTGAATTTTTGAAAAAATTTCTGAACGAACAAGGTAAATTATTGCCTCGCCGTCTATCTGGTAACTCTTTGAAGTTTCAGCGTAAGGTAGGTGATGCAGTTAAAAAGGCCCGTCAAATGGCTATCCTGCCTTACGTTACAGATCTTTTAAAATAATTTTTTTTCACCACCCTAATTCTCGTATGGGATGAAAGTCCGGTCATTGGACAGGATTGGGTAAAAATGCAATATCATGCAGGTAATATTAATACAAGACGTTAACAATCTTGGCGGCGCCAATGAACTTGTTTCAGTTAAAAATGGCTATGGCCGTAATTTTCTCATTCCGAGTAAACTTGCGATCGAAGCAAGTCCGAGTAATCTGAAGCAGCTTGATGAGAAAGTAAAGCAGCAAAAGAAGAAAGAGGCCAAACTATTAGCAGAGATCAACAGTGTAATTGCAACACTGCAAAATGGCCCATTGAAAATCGGCGCAAAAACCGGTACCAGTGGCAAGATTTTCGGTAGCGTAACTTCGGTTCAGATTGCCCGTGCCATCAAAGAGCAAAAAGGGTATGAGATTGATCGCCGCAGGATCACTATCCTCGACGATGTAAAGGAATTGGGAAGCTTTAAGGCAAAGATCGATTTCGGAAACGGAAACGAATGTGAAGTAGAGTTTGAAGTAGTAGCTGAATAAGTCCATACATTATTTAAAGATCCACCCTGGCGACCGGGTGGATTTTTTTATGCAGACCTGTGTGCCCATCTAACATCCTGGCTAATGACCAATGAAACTTAAGGAACCTCCTCTGGCTATTAAGGCATGAGTCATAATCGACATGGCCGGTAGATTTGCTTCTCAAATATTCTTAGCTACGTCAATCAAATGATTAATTTGTAGGCGATATCGCTGCAGCAAACCAACATAACTTCCAGGTTTGAAGTGATGACAAAATGCGTGGAGTGAGCCTGACTGATCATTATTCACAACAGCTTAAAACTGGCTATATGAAGCAAATTATCTTTCTCCTTTTCTTTCTTTGGTTGATGAGCGTAACACAAATGTTTTCGCAAACAAACCCGGTTATAAATCTATTTCCTCAAGGCACTGTTTTGCATGGCAATGTGCCGTACAGCAAGGATACATTGCAAAAACATTTGTTAGATATTTATCTGCCACCCAATACAACAGGCAAAATACCATTGGTGATTTTTGTACACGGGGGTGGTTGGTTAAGCAACGACAAATATGCTGATATGGGTTACATGAAAAAAACAGTCTCGGAAATGGTTAGCAACGGTTTTGCACTGGCTTCCATTGACTACCGGTTTAGTACAGACGCGGTTTTCCCTGCCCAGATACAAGACTGCAACAGGGCCGCTTCGTTTCTTTATGATAATGCAGACAAATATGGTTTTGACAAAAAGCGTTTTGCAATAATAGGTTTTTCAGCCGGCGGTCACCTTGCTTCCCTGATGGGCTTATCAAAGAATAATAAGGTAAAAGATTTTTTTATGCCTGGGAGCAATCAGTCATTCAGCTTTAAAGCCGTAGTTGATTTTTATGGCCCGGCTGAATTGATTTTATTTCCCGGGAACAATGATGTAAGATCACCGGAAAGCATTTTAATTGGCGCAGCGCCGCTTGCTCGTCCTGACCTGGCTAAAGCTGCCAGCCCTGTTACGTATGTAGATAAAAATGATCCTCCGTTTCTAATTATCCATGGTGAAAAAGATGAGCTGGTATCTCCTAAGCAATCGCAATTGCTAAGTGCATGGCTAAGCCTGGCAGGCGTGAAAAATGAATTGATTATTGTAAAAGACGCACCGCATTTTGGGGCGATGTTCGACGAAGATGCAATTAGAACTAAAGTCATTCAGTTCCTTAAGCTACAAGTAAATTAAGGGGATAACTTTCCTGATCGACTACTGAAGACCATCAATGCACGATCAATATCATTCCCACAAAGGCTATAGATTTTCCAGTTGCATCGAGAATTTTTAAGACGCATCGCCGGGCTTTAACTAAGCTCAAATGTTAACTATATATGACACCCGGACTAAAGCTTCTCCTATATGTCGGTAGAATGCCTGCGGTCCATGTCTCAACTATCCCTTTGCGATTAAAAGCCCTCCGGGCATTGTTTGGCAGAGTAATTGCAAA
>JANPIJ010000185.1:0-6048 GCA_031424955.1 Ferruginibacter sp.
GGTGATCAGCACATTTTCAATCTCACTTTTGAGTATCGCATTTAATTCGCCGGTTCCGATGTATTTATCCCTGGCGACCCTTTTTTCTATGCGGTTGATGATTTCCACCGTTGTTTCAATACCCACATCAGCACTTACCAATGCGTCCTCTACATCATCAAGCACTTCTTCATCTACCGTACTTTTACCGGCGATGGCCTTGGTTATTTTGGTGAAAAAGCCTTCCCTGGTTTTTTGCAATCCCTGGTCAAGTGTTTCCTGCTGTTGTTTTTTACCGAAGAGTTTATCAAAAAGTCCCATACCGGCTCACCCCCATCCGGGAGGATTTTGTTTGTTGGTTATTTAATTCGTGAATGGGCAATGGCGAATGGGCAATGGTCAATGGTGTATAATTCAAGATTGTCCATTGCCCTTTGCCTTATGCCTTCTGCCTTCCACCTCCTGCTCTCACGGGTTAAAATTAAGAAAGCTGTCCCGATATAAATCAGGACAGCTTTTATATTTTAATTCTCATGCGTGAAAATTATTATTGACCTAAATGTTCTTTAATCTTGTCTTTATGAACAATAGATTCTTTGAAAGTGTAAGCACCGGTTTTAGGACTACGTACGGCACGTATTACTTTTGTCCAGTTTTTAGCATCGGCTGCCGCTTTCTGGTCCTTGGTTTTAATCGCTGTTTTAGCTGCTTTTGCCATGACTATTTAGTTTAATTTGCTAATTTGCTAATTTGCTAATGTGCTAATTTGCTAATGTGATGACGGCGCTGTATTTCATTAGCACATTATCACATTAGCTAATTGGCTAATTATTTAATTTCTTTATGTACTGTTACCTTCTTCAAAATCGGGTTGAATTTTTTCAACTCCAGTCTTTCAGGGGTGTTCTTTTTGTTCTTTTTGGTGATGTAGCGGCTGGTACCTGCTTTACCGCTGGCTTTGTGCTCTGTACACTCCAAAATCACCTGAACCCTGTTGCCTTTCTTTGCCATTGTTGTTTATTTTATAGTTACTCCTCTTGGGTAGAAGAGCGAAATTTAAATTTTTTCCCCAGCCAGTCTCAGTTGTTTTACAACTGCAAACAAGCCGTTTTTGTTGATAGTGCGAATAGCTTCGGAAGAAACTTTTAGCGTTACCCACTTATCTTCTTCTGCCAGGAAGTAACGTTTGGTTTGCAAATTTGGCAAAAACCTACGTTTTGTTTTTATGTTTGAATGCGATACTTTGTTACCCGTAATTGGCCTCTTACCTGTAACTTGACATACTCTAGCCATATACTAATTTTTTGGACGGCGAAGGTAACAAAACAATTTGGATTTGAACTAAGGTTTTTTGATTTTTTTTAAATTTCTATTTAATGCCACGTAAACTTCCTTTCCATATACCTTAAACCGTCCGCCTTAAACCTGCCTTCCACCATACCCTGCCGGTTTGAAGTACTACAGATAATAATATAAGTGCTACCCCAAGATAAAAATGTCCATCAAGTAATTTGTTTTCCCGGAAAATGAGAAATGCCAGTATGATGCCGTATACCGGTTCCATATTATATGCGATGTTGGCTGTAAAGGGCGAAATTTTTTTTAATGCATTTAATTGTAAATCAAAACTCAACACGGTGCAAAAGCATGCCAGTATT
Source organism: Ferruginibacter sp. (assembly GCA_031424955.1). Classification (GTDB taxonomy): domain Bacteria; phylum Bacteroidota; class Bacteroidia; order Chitinophagales; family Chitinophagaceae; genus Ferruginibacter. Next base: position 1,638 of record JANPIJ010000185.1, read on the forward strand.
ATTAACCAAAGCCAATCTTCACCTGTTGGAAGGTAGTATGCAGCAGGAAATTGAAACAGGTAAAATGGCACTAAAACGCTTAATGCCACTAATCCCCCACCCAGTTCATACAGCGTTAAAGTGGAAGGATTGAAACGAACCAATAATTTTTTATTGAAAATGGGAAATAGTGAGCTTCCGACTGCTGAAATGATCCCGAAAACAATCCCGGTTTTATACTGGGGATGAAAATCGAAAATAATATAGATACCCGCTATTGCAAGCAGCCCCAGCAAAATTTCTATTGCCACAATACTTCTCTTAAAAATGAGCGGTTCAAAAAATGCAGTAAAAAAGCCGGTTGCAGAAAAGCAAACGACCGCTATAGATACATTTCCATATTTTACACTACCATAAAAAGTCACCCAATGAATGGCCACAATCAAACCTACACCTAAAATTTCCAGTGCGTCTTTTAAGGGTATCTTTTGTAATTGCTTTTTAAAATAAAGTAACAACCCCAATACAACTACCGTAATCAATAACCGGTACCACACTAACAAACCTTCGTTTAAGCCAATCAGTTTACCCAGTATTGCGGTGAAACCGGCTAAAAAAACAGCAATGTGTAATTGGAGAAAAGCTTTGCGCATCGACGGCAAAGATAAGGAAGAGCGTTTGTGATTTCGGATGTCGGATGTACAGGCCATATTCCTGTGATCTTCCTTCTTTTATTAATCTTACTATTTTAAAGCCAAATAGTAATTAAGGTATTCATCAACGCCCGGATTAAAATAAGGATAAACAGTCAATTCTACCATTTAACCTCAGTTTTGCTGCCTGTTAACAAAAAAATGATAAATAAATACAAACTAACTACTGCAAACTACAAACTAATTATATTTGCCCACTTATAACCAAATACTATATGACTTTTAAACGTATCAACAACATTACCGGATGGATTGTATGCCTGGTTGCCTGCGCAGTTTACATTATGACGATGGAGGCTACCGGTAGTTTCTGGGACTGTGGTGAATTTGCATCCAGCGCTTATAAATTACAAATTCCTCACCCACCCGGAGCCCCGCTTTTTGTTTTGATCGGACGCCTGTTTATGGCGCCATTTGACCCTCACCACGCCGCTACCGGCATTAACCTGATGAGCGCTTTATCAAGTGGCTTTACTATCCTTTTTCTATTTTGGAGCATCACTCATTTTGCCAAAAAACTCGTACGAAATAGTAACGAAGAATTAAACGGCGAACAAATATTTGCGGTAATGGCTGCCGGGGCTGTTGGTGCCCTAGCCTATACCTTTTCTGATTCATTCTGGTATAGCGCGGTGGAAGGCGAAGTGTATGCGCTTTCATCGTTCTTTACTGCAATCGTATTTTGGGCCATGCTTAAATGGGAAGATTCAGTAACAGAAGAAACTAAAAAAGGAATAACCGGTCATTTTACCAGTTCAGACAGATGGCTGATCCTTATATTTTACCTGATGGGGTTATCCATTGGTGTGCATTTACTCAACCTGCTGACCATTCCGGCAATGGTAATGATATATTATTACAAGCGTTACAAAGTAACTACCTGGGGCACTGTGGCAGCATTTTTTATTGGATGCTTACTTACAGGTTTTATACAAAAAGCGGTTATTCAATGGACCATCAAATGGGCGGGTAATTTCGATATCATGTTTGTGAATGATTTTGGAATGCCTTTCTTCAGCGGCTTTGCATTTTTCTTTATCCTGGTAGGTGTAATGATATTTTTTGGACTGCGAATGGCCACAAAGAAGAACTGGAATTTCCTCCGTTTGGGCTTATGGAGTTTTGCGTTTATGCTGTTGGGGTATTCTACCTACTTTACCACGCTGATCCGCAGTAATGCAGACCCTGTGGTGGACATGTTTAATGTTGACAATCCGGTAAACCTGGTAGGCTACCTCGGACGTGAACAATATGGAGACTGGCCTATTTTAAACGGACAGGATTTTACCGCTTCCCCCGCTGAACAAAACATTGTGGAAACTTATATTAAAGGAAAAGGCCAATATGTAAAAAATGGCCGGAAGATGGAAACCATCTACGCGCCGGAAGACAAGCATTTCTTTCCACGCATGTGGGATCAGAGCAATGACCAGGGACATGCAGATTATTACGCAAGCTTTGCAGGTATTGGCAAAGACCCCAAAACCGGCGAGTACCAGGGTGCTCCTACCATGGCAGATAATATCAGCTTCTTTATGCAATACCAGATTGGCTGGATGTACCTCCGTTATTTCATGTGGAATTTCGCAGGAAAACAGGATGATATCCAGGGGGTAAATATGGGTAATGTGAGAGATGGCAACTGGAAAACCGGTATTGCTCCATGGGATAATATACGGCTTGGTGATCAAAAATATATGCCCGACAGTATGAAGCACAACAAAGCCAATAATAAATTATTTGCCCTGCCGCTGATACTTGGTTTGCTTGGTATTTATTTTCATGCTAAAAAGAATAACCGTGATGCATTTGTAGTAGGCCTGCTTTTCTTTTTTACAGGAATTGCCATTGTGGTGTATTTGAATATGGCAGGTAATCAGCCACGTGAGCGTGACTACGCATTTGTTGGCTCCTTCTACGTATTCGCACTCTGGATCGGATTAGGCGTATTGTTTGTACGGGAATTATTCACGAGATTCATGAGTAGCAAAATCGCCAATTATGCAGCGGCAGGACTATGTTTATTAGCTGTGCCGGTTTTAATGGCAAGCCAGGAATGGGATGATCATGATCGTGGTAAAAAAGTACTGGCAAGAGACCTCGCTATTGATTATTTGGAAAGTTGTGCTCCAAACGCCCTGGTTATTTCTTTCGGAGATAATGATACTTATCCATTGTGGTATGCACAGGAAGTGGAAGGAGTGAGAAGGGATATCCGGGTGGTTAACTCCAGTTTACTCGGCACTGACTGGTATATCAACCAGTTGCGCTACAAATTAAACCAGAGCGATCCGATGGACCCTATCTGGAGCGCTGCACAGATTGAAGGCGCTAAAAGAGATATCGTTTATTTTGCGCCAAGGCCGGGTGTTGATCCCAATCAATATATGGATCTGTATACGATGATGAAAGACTATGCCGGCAGCGATGAAGCGGGAAAAATAGAGCTTCGCAATGGCGATACATTGAATGTGTTTCCAACCAAAAAAGTATCTATCCCGGTAGATGTTAACCTGGTTAGAAGTAACGGAACGGTAAATGCCGATGACAGTGTGTTAACCGAAATGAAATTTGAAATTCCAAAGAGCGCATTATTTAAAAACGATGCCGCCATTTTGAATCTGATCGCCTCCAATAAATGGAAACGCCCAATCTATTTTACATCTGAGTACCGTGAGCTTGGTTTTGGTGCGTACCTGCGCCAGGATGGACTTACCAACAGGCTGGTACCGGTTGCCAACAGTCCTGTAAATAAAAGCTGGGTCTACGATAAAATGATGAACAAGTTTGTATTTGGTAATGCCAATGTAAAAGGTGTTTATTTTGATGAGGAAAACCGGCGCCATTTGAACAGCATCCGTTTGGCCTATGCACAGGCCGCAGGTAACCTGGCTGATAATGGCAAGAAAGAAGAAGCTAAAAAAATGTTGCAGAAAGCTGACAAAGGCATGCTGGAAGAAAACTTTGCTTATGGCATGGTCTCCCGCTACCAGCAGCACAATTATATTTCTCTACAGTTTTTAGAAGCTTGTTATAAAGCTGGCGATACCGTATTGGCCGAAAAAGTTAGCAGGAGCGTAAAGAAAGACCTCGAACAGCAGTTGAACTACTATGCTAACCTGGATGAAAACAAACAGGAACAATTCAGAAGCGATAATGAGCAGGCGGCTAATTTCCTTCGCGGAATACAGCAACTAGAAGGGATGTATAAAAATCCAATTCCAAAAGCGTCCGAAACGCCTGCACCTATCAACAATATCCCCCAGACGCCGTCCGCAAAGAAGCCGGGTAGCTCTAAAGACACCTGATCCGAAGTAAAGAAAACTACTGTTCAGATTACTTATTACGAAATAAGAAAATCCTCCTGCCAACGGCAGGGGGATTTTTTATTTAACAAACGAACCAATACTTACAATTAAATGTTTACTAAATTGCAGCTAACCGACAGACGACCTGCCAACGGCCACCTATAGTGATGTGCCCTGGTAGCAGGTTGGCGGAGAACGGTTATCATTTGTATGAAAGGATACAACTTCTCCAAATTCGATCCATCGCAAAATGCTAAAACCCGTTTCGAACAATTACTGGATATTTTTATGCAATTACTTACCTACACCAATGGCGATGTGGGCGAGGCAATGCAATGGATGAATGAACTGGATAAAGAATATAACCTTGGCCAAAATGATTATGGCATGGGCGATTTTTATGAAGACTTA
>JANPIJ010000186.1:0-18153 GCA_031424955.1 Ferruginibacter sp.
GCAAAAAGGAAAGTGATACCACAAAGTATTATTGACACCAACATCAGCGGACGCATAAAACGCAATAAAGAAATGCCGGCAGATTTGATAGCTACCAACTCAAAACTTTCACCCAGGTTGCCAAATGTCATGATGGATGAAATAAGTATGGCAATGGGCATAGCGAGCGTGAGTAAGGATGCACTTGCATACCATAAGAAGTTCCCGATGGTAAACAGGTCAAGGTCTTTACCTACCAGGTCATCAATATATTTCCAGAGGCTTTGCATCATCAATACAAAGAATGCAATAAAGAACGTTGCGATAAATGGCCCGATAAATGAACGAATAATCAGCCGGTCTAATTTTTTTATCATATTCAACGATCAGTCCGCTGCGGAACTGTTAAGATGTTATTTAGTTTTTATTTGAGTGCTCTACAAAGTGCCTTTCTTCAAAAACCAGCAATGTTGCAAAGCTATGAAGTATTTTAGCTACCTATTTCCTTTATTAAAATGAATTTATTGAATGAACCTGTAATTGATTTGTTGATAAACATTCGTTTTACGCTATCATTTTCCAGCAGTACGCCTGTGCGGGTCACTTCCATCTACAGCATATCTTTGATGATAATTTCCCCAACTTTAATTAAATGTTCATCACCTGGAGAAAATCAACATCAAAAAATCAGACCCGTCCAAACAGATTCATACGGGCGGACATCAGACATTAAATAGTAATTTGTAAATAGAATGAACGAAAAATCAAAAATAGACCTTTCAGCCAGTGAAATGGAATTGGTTTGCAATAAAGAGTGGATTTTAACTAAACTTATTATTATAGATAAAGTGTATGAGCTCTTCGGAACACTCGCCAAACAAATGCAGCTACGCACCTGGATATTAAAAGAAAGGTTACCCAAACAGGCAACCAGCAGCAATCCCAAAATATCAAAAGGAGAAAGTTATCAAAGCCTGCCCTATGTAATGCTGGATTATCCGCGGCATTTTACAAGGGAATCTACATTGGCAATACGAACGCTATTCTGGTGGGGGAATTTTTTTAGTATCAATCTGCACCTGGCTGGTGAATGTAAAGTTAAAGCGATGCCATTGTTGAATGCAAGCTTCAAAATTTTGCAACTTAAAGACTACTCAATTTGCACACATACCGATCCATGGCAACACCATTTTGATGTAAATAATTTTATACCATTGGCAAAAATAACAGCACCCGAATTTGCGGGTATACTTGACCGCGAGCCATTTTTAAAAATCGCAAAACAAATTAGTTTGCGGCAATGGGATGACGCACCAATGTTTTTAGAAAATCATTTTAATGAAATGATTATGCTGCTGCAGGTTAATTACCCAGCCGGTGAAATAAATCTTTCACCTGGTATTCCCATAACTGGCTCTGATCTTTAATGTCTTTCTTTTCAGCAAAATCCTTAATTACCAAAATTGTTTGATTGGTTACTTCTGATTTTTCAATACTGAATTCGAAGTACTCTTCTTTAGGTGCATGCAACCAATGGTAACGAATATATTTGTCTTCTTCACCTTCCATTAATTCTGCCTGCTCATCAGAACCATTCCACGAAAAGCTGAAAATGCCATCTCTTTCATCTACCTTATCCGCAAACCACTCCTGCAGCCCTGCAGGTGTACTTAAAAAATCATATAATATGCCTGGCGAACATCTAACCGGGTATTCTAGCGTATACAAAACTTTCTTGCTCATCCAAATAATTTAAATTCATATAGAATAGTGCAATAATAACAAAATAATCGAGGCGACAAAATATTTTTTTAATTATGGCTGTTAAACTTATAATATCAATATCTTAAACAGCGCTTTTTTCTATTGTCACCAGATACACTTTTAGACCTGCCAGATACAAAATATTATGAAATTATTTTTGGTAAGATATTGCAAATACTATAAATTACGTTTAAGTACGATATGTTTGTTCCCCAGTATCTAATGTTAGCCAAAGAGCGTACCTGTTTTTTTATCTAACCTAACACTTAAAACATCCTGCCATTATGAGCATGCGTCAATTAAAGATTACCAAATCTATCACCAACCGAGAGAGCCAAAGTTTAGAAAAATACCTGCAGGAAATTGGAAAGGTTGAATTAATTTCTCCTGAGGAAGAAGTTAAACTGGCTATCCTCATCAAACAAGGGAGTCAAATAGCCCTTGATAAATTAACAAAAGCAAACCTTCGTTTTGTAGTGTCAGTTGCCAAGCAATATCAAAACCAGGGGCTTACCTTACCCGATTTAATTAATGAAGGTAATGTTGGGCTCATAAAGGCTGCACAACGATTTGATGAAACCCGTGGGTTTAAATTCATTTCCTACGCAGTGTGGTGGATACGGCAAAGTATTTTACAGGCTTTGGCGGAACAATCCAGGATTGTACGATTGCCTTTAAATAAGGTTGGTCTTACCAATCGTATCAGTAAGGCGTATTCGCAGTTAGAGCAGGAGTTTGAACGGGAGCCTACATCCGAAGAAATAGCCTACCTGTTGGATATGGAAACAGAGGAAGTGGCCGCTACTATTGGCGCTTCGGCCCGCCACATCAGTATGGATCAGCCCTTTTCAGAAGGTGAAGAGGGATCGCTGATAGATGTGCTGGAAAACCCCAATGCTGAAAGTACCGATATGAATATTACTTTCAAAGATTCCCTGTCAACAGAAATAGACCGCTCATTAAGTACTTTAACGGAAAGGCAAAAGGATGTAATTCGTTTTTTCTTCGGAATTGGGGTAGATCATCCGCTGAGCCTGGAGGATATCGGCGAAAGATATAGCCTTACCAGGGAAAGAGTGCGGCAGATAAAAGATAAAGCGATTACCAAATTAAGATCTACTTCCCGCTGTAAATTGCTGCGTACCTACTTGGGAGCCTGAAACAATTTCTGTTGTCTGATATTTTGATAGCCACAATCAATTTATCCTTCTTTCATAATTTCATACATTTGCAAAAAAAATTTAGAGTGAACTTTTTTAGTTCACTTCTTTGTTTATAACCATTTAATCAAATGCAACATGTTCACTTCGTTAAGCGAAAAGCTTGAAAGCGCTTTTAAAAATATTAAAGGAGAGGGAAGGATATCTGAACTCAATATTGCGAATACTGTAAAGGACATCCGCAGGGCACTGGTAGATGCGGATGTTAATTACAAAATTGCAAAAGAATTTACCGATACCATTAAAGAGAAAGCGCTCGGGGAAAAAGTTTTAACCGCCGTAAGCCCGGGCCAGTTAATGGTGAAGATTGTACAGGACCAGCTAACCGAATTGATGGGCGGCAGCGAAAGTGAATTTAATATCAGCGGAAATCCTGCCATTATTTTAATTGCAGGATTGCAGGGTAGTGGTAAAACAACTTTTAGCGGTAAACTCGCCAACTACCTGAAAGCAAAAAAAGGCAAATCGCCCTTACTGGTTGCGGCGGATATTTACAGGCCGGCAGCGATTGACCAGTTGGAGGTTTTGGGAGGCCAGATAGGTGTTGATGTATTTAGCGAAAGAGAAAATAAAGACGCTGTTAGTATTGTACAAAATGCGATAAAAGAAGCAAAGGCCAAAAATAAGAATGTAATCATCATTGATACTGCCGGCCGGTTAGCGGTTGACGAAGTGATGATGACCGAAGTTGCTAATATTAAAGCAGCTGTAAATCCACAGGAAATTTTATTTGTGGTTGATAGCATGACCGGTCAGGATGCGGTGAATACAGCAGCAGCTTTTAACGAGCGTCTTGATTTCAGCGGGGTTGTTTTAACCAAATTAGATGGTGATACCAGGGGCGGTGCCGCATTGTCAATCAAGTACACAGTAAACAAGCCCATCAAGTTTGCAAGCAGTGGTGAAAAAATGGAAACATTGGATGTGTTTTACCCTGAACGTATGGCACAGCGTATATTGGGTATGGGGGATATTGTAAGCCTGGTAGAGAAAGCACAGGAACAGTTTGATGAAAAAGAAGCCGCCCGGCTGGAAAAAAAGATCCGTAAAAATCAATTCGATTTTGAAGATTTTAAAACCCAGTTGCAGCAAATAAAGAAAATGGGTAACCTGAAGGACCTGATGGGCATGATACCGGGAGTGGGAAAACAAATAAAGGACGTAGATATTAACGATGATGCATTTAAGGGTATTGAAGCAATGATCAACTCCATGACGGTGGAAGAGCGCCGCAACCCGGATATTATCAACCCCAATCGTAAGCTGCGAATTGCCAAAGGAAGTGGTAAGGATATTGTTGAATTAAACCAGTTTTTAAAGCAGTTTGAGCAAATGAAGGGCATGATGAAGATGATGAATAAAATGCCAATGGGTAAGATGACAGGAATGGGCAAGCGATAAACCTGGTCCAAAAATATGTTGAGCCATCCTGCAGCCACGGGATGGCTTTTTTATGCCGGCTAATTATTGGTTTTTCTGGGTTGGAATAAAATCGGTAAACCTGTTGTTACCAGTATTTTATTTACAAGCAACAGATTGCAAAAAATAATAGGAGAGGAGATTGATTGAACAGGTTGTTATTAATCATGATCAATGATTGCCTGGCCGAAAAATGCCCGTATTTACATTTTGTTTATTGACGGGTAATGATTTAAATAATCTTATTGAACGAAATTAAAAAATTAATAAAAATTCCACCAATTTTATTACGTTAACATGCATTAGCGATACGTTCTAAAAACTTCTATTCCAAAGCTATAATCCTTTAAAAAACTGGCTTAGTTAGAATGTGTTAACCTACCTAAAACTAAAGCTCACGCCAATTTTACGTCTGATTTCCACTTGTTTCTGATCGCCGAAAGGCTATCTTCTATTATTTTTTTAAATAATTTTTTTGGTGCTCTAAAAAGGGTAGGAAAAGCGAATTTCTGGGATTTTAATAATTAAAAAGAAAAGTTAAATCCGCTTTAAAATTGTTTTCGTAGATGTGAATGGCTTCTGATCATCTCCTGCAGGGATTGATAATTCCATTTTCCTTCAAAAACCAATGCTAACCTACAAAATATGCTTGCTGAAACACAAGAAATGATCCTGGGCATTTTATCCCAACACCCATATGAAAGTTTGTCCGCTATGAATTTTATTAAATCCAATAAAATTTGAATAAAGCGCATTTCTTTTAACAATTACAAAAAAAATCATTTATGAAAAGAAAAATTTATGCCGCGTTTATGCTGTTTATAATGGCAATTCAAATAACGGCGCCGGTATTTGCATCTTCACACCGGGAAGCGCCATTGATTGCCGATGACCCGTTGGCAGATAATACGGATGTCTATGCTTTTCGAAGCCCTGATGATCCTAATAAGATTACCATCATTGCCAACTATGTTCCTGGGCAACTTCCCCAGGGTGGGCCAAACTACTATTCTTTTGGTGAAGGTATCCGTTATGAAATCCATATTGATAATAATATTGCAACTAAAGGTGATGATATTATTTACCGGTTTACTTTTAAAAAAACAAACGAAGACCCTACTACTTTCTTCAACATCCGGCTGGGTAAGCAAAACCTGAAGACTACCTACAGGATGGAAAGAAGCATGGATGGTGGCAAAACATTCCAGGCAGTAATCAATAATGGAAAGGTACCGCCGCCAAATATTGGCCCCCGGTCAATCAGCTCACCGGTTGGCTTAGGCAAGCCAGATTACAATACCTTAATTGATGAAGCCATTACAACTTCCACTTCAGGAGAAAAAGTATTTTGCGGCACTGCGGATGATCCTTTCTTTGTCGATCTTGGAGGGATTTTCGATCTTGGCGACGCACCCCGCGCTTCCGGTAAGCCGGTTGATGGGTTAAAATGCCTCAACGTATCTACGATTGCCTTACAGGTAGATATTGCTACCCTGCAAAAGGATCGTAAGCCGGTAACTGCAGCGGCTAACATTCTTGACCCAAATTACGTAATTGGCGTATGGGCCAGCGCCAGCAGGCAGAAAATCAGGGTATTGTCTGAGATTACTGCTGCACAGGTAAACGCTAATTTAAACAGGCAGTTTGAATTTTCATCTACCAGTGGTAATTGGGTACAGGTTTCCAGGCTTGGTATGCCATTAACCAATGAAGCGGTTGTTCCTGTTGGGTATAAAGATTTGTGGAATGCGCTTACTCCCTATGATGACCTGGCTACGATCAAACAATTCGGAAATTATTTCTATAATCCCGAACTCGCCCTTTATATGGATGATGCCAAATTTGGCGGAGCCGTTCCCGCTTTTAGTCCATTGCGTGTGCAAAAGAATTCATTGGGGGCATTTGGATTTGGTAATGGCCAGAATGGGTTGTTTGGTTTGAAAGGAAATGCAGCACTGGCTGGTACAGCATTGGATGACGCTATTTTTGGCACGTTGTTATTACCTGCTAAAAATTCTCCCCGGTCAGTAGATCTATGGCCCATCTTTCATACAGGCGTTCCTAATTTGTCGCCCTACCAATTGGCAACTGGCAAGCCCGCAGGTAACCCGCTTGCCAATGGTAAGCCGTTTATCAATAATTTTCTCCCCAATGGTGGCGATATGCTTCGTTTGAATATGGCAGTTCCGCCAACGCCGAGAGACAGTAAAGATTTCAGCACACTGGGTCTTGTGCAGGCAGCTGTTACAGGATTGCTGGATCCTGCTTATGCAAATACATCCATTCAATCTATTCCAAATATGGATGGGTTCCCCAATGGAAGAAGATTGGAAGATGATGTAACCAGGATTGAATTACAGGCCGTTGGCGGAGTAGTATTGGCTGCAATTGGATTGTGGTATGATGATTACACAGTGGGTGGTAGCCCGGTAACACCCCAGTTGCTTAAAGTATTGAGCTATACTACCGGTATTGAACAAAATGATGCGCCTTTCAAAAAATCATTCCCATACCTGGCAACGCCCTGGCCCGGTTCGCATATTTGTGATTGTGGCACGGGAACAAACCCCGCCTCCACTGCACCTGACATGGGAAATAACAGGTCGGTTTACCAGGGGTTAGCGATAGCTGCACCGGAGGTAATAGCAACCGCATCTCCCAACCCGTTTGTGAGTAACAGTACCATCCGGTATCATTTGGATGCAACCTCCCAAATAAATATTTCTGTTTACGATGTACAGGGCCACCAGGTAAAAGTGTTGGTAAATAAAACTTTAAAACCTGGCACTTACACCCAAAGCTGGAATGGCAGTGATTTGACAAAGGGGATTTATTTTATTAAAGTATCTAAGAACGGAGAAGTTAAACAAAGCCTGCGGGTAGTAAAAGGTTAATTACAAAGTGTAAGCTGAATCAAGGAAATAAGTCCGTTGTACCCTGCGGACTTATTTTCCAAAAAAATTGATTTACCTGATTTATATAACTCAATATTTTTTTTGATCATGAATGGTCATTTGGATCCAGGTGGCCATTCATTTGTTTTTATTATTAAAAAAACTTCACCAACATGAAAAAGAAGATACTATACGCTGCATTGTTGCTGGTATTTTTTAGCACCGCAGGATTTGTGATTTTAAAGTACAGGGGAGATGAAAACATGAAAAAATCTGTTGTTTATGGATTGCTGGACAGGAAAGGGATTTTAAGTACTACTGCTGAATGGGCTTCTACAAAAGAAAGCGCTGCCAAATTATTAGCGGCAGTAAAAGCGAATCCCGGTGATACCAAATCAATGGTTGCATTGGCTAATTTATTTATCATGGAAGCAAGGGCCACCGGCAATTACCAGTATTATGACAAGGCTGCTATCAAATGTGTAAACGATATACTTGCAAAAGAACCGGCCAATTTTGAAGCGTTAACTTTAAAATCACTCTTGTATCTTTCCCAGCATCATTTTGCAGATGGACTGGCTATGGCGGAAACTGCGGAAAAAATAAATCCCTACAATGCATTTTTATACGGGATACTGGTAGACGGCCATGTTGAAATGGGGAATTACGATTCTGCGGTGATCAGTGCAGAAAAGATGATGGCGATAAGGCCCGACCTGCGTTCTTATGCAAGGGCATCTTACCTGCGTGAAATATTTGGTGATTACCCCGGGGCTATTGAGGCGATGAAAATGGCAATAGATGCCGGCCTTCCCGGCGATGAATCAACTGAATGGGCAAGGGTGCAACTGGGCCGTTTATTTGAAAATACAGGGGATCTTAAAAGCGCTGAAATGAATTATTCGATCGCCTTAAATGGAAGGCCCGGCTATGTACATGCGTTAGCCGGTATGGCACGCATTGCACTTGCTGTAAAAGATTACAGCAAGGCAATTGATTATTATCAGCAGGCAGATGCCCTGGTAAATGATTTTTCATTTAAAGAAGAATTGGTAGATGTGTATGAATTGGCAGGGCAAAAGGAGAAAGCGGCAGTAACAGCCAAAATGGTCATTGATGATATGAATAAAAATAGTATTGCGGCCGCAAAAGATGAAAGTATCGGGCATTATGCAGATAAGGAATTGGCGTATGCTTATTTAAAGATAAAAGATAATGATAAGGCACTGGCGCATGCACTGGCAGAGTATAATCGCCGCCCTAAAAATATTGATGTAAATGAAACACTTGCATGGGTGTACTACCAAAAAGGAGACTATGCCAAAGCGCTGCCATACATACAGGTGGCATTAAAAACAAATAGTAAAAACCCGGTGTTGCTTTGCCGGGCAGGTTTGATTTATGAAAAGTCGGGTGATAAAGCAAAGGCGAGAGGTTACCTGGAGCAGGCATTTAAAAGCAATGCTTATTTACCGGAAGAGTTAAAGCTAAGGAGCGAACAATCGCTCAAAGAAATTTAATGGAGGTTAAAATATTGGTATGAAAGATTGGATAAACAAAATATTAAAAAGGGCACTATTGGTTACGGGCCTCCTTTTTTTTACTACTTTCCTTTATGCACATAACATTAATTACGCATTGGAAAATGCTCCCGTAAAAGATGTGGTTTGGGTTTACTTGAAGATGGGCTTTGAGCATATCATTCCTTCCGGCATAGATCATATTTTGTTTGTGATGGGGCTTTGCCTGTTGAGTACCAATATTAAAACCATTCTCTGGCAGGCAACTGCTTTTACAGTAGCACATTCCATTACACTGGCATTGAGCATGAAGAATATGATCGTTGCACCTGGCGCCGTTGTGGAACCGATTATTGCGCTTTCCATTGTATTTGTGGCGGTGGAAAATATGCTGCTGACCAAATTAAAGCCATGGAGAATATTAATCGTGTTTCTTTTTGGGTTAATACATGGAATGGGGTTTGCCAGTGCTTTGAATGAAATTGGATTGCCTTCAGACAATTTTTATACCTCCGTAATTGCATTCAATATTGGCGTTGAGCTGGGGCAGATTGCCGTGTTCACCGCCTTGTTTGGTTGCATCATTATTCCGTTGCGAAATAAAGCCTGGTACCGTGTAAGGGTTGTTTACACCCTGTCGGCCTTTATCGCACTGGTAGCGTCTTACTGGACGATTGAACGAGTGTTTTTTAATGGATGATAATTGTAATGCCATGGGCAGGCGGCTGGAAAAAATGAATGGCAAAAATATATAGTCGTTACATCAAACAGTTTTGGAATGAAATTATAATAGGAGAAGGTTGTACAAATTGAATTTGAAATAAGTGCATTTAAAATATATTCCCTTTGAAAATAAATAAAAAACCTTTCCCGAAAGAAAGGTTTTAATGTGCGGCAAAGGAGATTCGAACTCCCACGCCCTTTCAGGCGCTACCACCTCAAAGTAGTGCGTCTACCAATTTCGCCATCGCCGCAACTGTATTTAGTAAATAAGCAGGTACTTATTACTATGAGGAGTGCAAATGTAAAAACTTTAATTGTAAAAATTTCAAATGAAACCAATCGTGGTGCAATTAATATTTCATTTGCAGAACATGCTCCTGAAAAGTCATTAAGCTGGCAGCTTATTTTTTTAGTACAATCCTGAACGTGGTACCCTTGCCCGGCTCAGAATTTTTTACAAATAATTCGCCTTTATGATATTGTTCTATTATCCGTTTTGATAAGCTCAGTCCAAGCCCCCAGCCACGCTTTTTGGTGGTAAAACCAGGTTTGAAAATATTGGCGATATGTTGTTTGCTGATCCCTTTTCCCGAATCGGTAACATCAATGATCACCGCGGCAATTTCGCTTTTAATTTTTACCTGTATACTGCCTTTGCCCTCCATGGCATCCAATGCATTCTTCAGTAAGTTTTCTATTACCCAATCAAACAACGGGGCGCTGATCATCGCCGGGATATCCTTTTCCTCATAACTATAAATACTGAAAATGACGTTTTCGGAGGCCCTTCTTTTGATATAGGCAACCATATTTTCTATTTGCTCCACAATATTAAATTCTTCCAACTGCGGGGTACTTCCAATTTTTCCAAAACGGTCACTCACTAATTTCAGTCGGTCTACATCCTTGGTCATTTCTAAAGCTATTTTTTCGCTGCCGGGGGTTTCTTTCAATAGTTCAACCCAACCCTGCAGCGAGGAAAGCGGTGTGCCTAACTGGTGGGCAGTTTCTTTTGCCATGCCCGCCCATACCTGGTTTTGCGTAGACTTATTACGAAGGGTGATTGCCGTTAAGGTGATGAGGATAAACAATGCCACAATGAAGAGCTGGATGAGTGGATAATACCTTACCTCTTTAAGCAGTTTGGAATCGCCGAAATAGTATTTGTTAATGATCAGCGGATCTTTATTTACTTCTACAATAATGGCTTCGTTCTGGCTTTTAAATTCTTTCACTTTCCTGCGTAAATAGCCGGTGTCTCTTTTTATTTCGAGGGTATCCAGGTTTAACCCCTGCCCGGATGGGTTATCAAATTCGTCTGTTTCTATGATGGGGATGGTCGTATTGCGGGAGGTGATGGCATTGGTAAGATCAAGTGCAACCTGTTCGGTAGCCTGGGCCCTTGTTTTGAGCGATTGAACCCATACATCCACTTTCTCCCTTTCATCGGCGGCAATTTTCTTGGACAGGTAATTGGAATAAAAAACGGTGCCTGTTACAATTGCGATGGCAACTAATGCGAGGGCTGTTCTCCAGTTAAATAATTGTGTGGTCATTTTATCAAATGTATAGTCAATGTCGTTTAGTAAAGCATTTAATTTGGTTGCCGCCTCTACTTTAACATTCCTGTGGCTCGTAAATAACCGATACCAGCCATACATGTTGAATGGAGTTGTGCCGTTTGAGTATAAAGTTTACACCTTTTTAAAACGGGTAAACTTTATACTTAAACGGCCCTTTTTATTCCCTGCCCGGTATAACTAAACGACTTCGGATGTAAATTAAGAAATAAGAATTGAGAAAGAAGAAATGGACTATGTTTGTAACAAGGGGTATTCCATAATTTTGAATAATTGGCAGCCTGCATCAAATCATTGTTGATGCCTGCAGGAGGCTAAAAGATGGCATCCTGGGATGGAAGATCAGCAAACTTATCAAAATCAGGAATGCATTTGTGTAAATGGTAATTAAAGCTAAATAGTAGAACAACCGATGAACGGATTGCGACGCAACGATGATGAAGCGCCTGGTAAAGCTGGTATCATAAAAATGCCACTGGTTTCCATTGTTATTTTAAACTGGAACGGAAAGGCATTCCTGCAACAGTTTCTTCCTTTTGTGTTGGCAGCTACCTATTCCAATAAGCGTGTAATTGTGGCCGATAATGCTTCCACAGATGACAGCATTGTTTTTTTACAAAGCCATTTTCCGGAGGTGGAAATACTGGTCAATAACAGCAATGAAGGTTTTGCAAAAGGATACAATACTGCATTGAAGCAGGTGGAAAGTGATTATTATGTGTTGTTGAATAATGACGTGGAGGTAACACCCGGCTGGATAGAGCCGGTGATTGCATTAATGGAAAGCGATGTTAACATTGCGGGTTGCCAGCCTAAAATAAGGAGTTATCAAAACCGGCAATTATTTGAATATGCAGGTGCCGGTGGTGGGTGGATAGATGCGCTTGGATATCCTTTTGCCAGGGGAAGGGTGTTTGATGCAGTGGAAGCCGACCAGGGGCAATACGATGATGCACAGCCCTGCTTTTGGGCGAGTGGTGCGGCGCTGTTTGTAAAGGCGGACTTGTATCACCGGTTGAGTGGATTGGATGAATATTTTTTTGCCCACCAGGAAGAAATTGATTTTTGCTGGCGGCTGCAACTGGCAGGCTATAAAGTGTACGTGCAACCGGCATCAGTAGTGTATCATGTAGGAGGTGGGACATTAAAAACGGAGAATAATTTTAAAACCTTTCTGAATTTCAGGAATAACCTGGTGATGCTGGCCAAGAATTTACCTTTTTCAACCGCCATTTATACGATTGTGCCGAGGCTGATGCTGGATGGAATCGCTGCATGGAAGGGGCTATTTGAAGGGAGTCCCGGTTTTTTCGGGGCCATTGTAAAATCACATGTACAGTTTGTAAAATGGCTGATATGGGATCAGAAAAAATCGATTTTTCCTGTTTCCCGCAAAGGGCAGGTGAATGGCAGGTATAAGGGTAGTATCGTATGGCAGTTTTTTATAAAAAAGAAAAAAAGCTTTTCAGAAATTAATAGGAACAAATAATTTTTTTTAAATCACTTTACTTATTTTTGCCCACGCAAACAACTCATTATGGAATACGAAGTAATTGACAATAAGCACAAAGATTTTGCACACAACTGGGTTTCATCATCCCGTTTTCTCTGGTTTTGCCAGATATTTTTAGTGCTTGCTTTTATTTTGGGAGGTTGTATGGGAATGTATAGTCATCGCTACAAGGGCAAGCCCGAAGTAAAAGTGCCGGAAAATACTTTGTACAATCCGCAGTATAAATAAAAAATTTTGTAGTACGGATACAAACCTTATTTTTGCCAACCCAAATGAAATTCGTTCAGGCGGGCACTCCAAAAAAACGGGAACAGTTCTTACAGATAATGCGAAAGTAGCTCATTTGGTAGAGCACGACCTTGCCAAGGTCGGGGTGGCCGGTTCGAGCCCGGTCTTTCGCTCATAGTTTTAAAGCAGATAGCTTTTGTTATCTGCTTTTTTTTTCTACCACCGGCAACGAAAGTGCTGGTTTGTTACACTCGGGTGGTGGAACTGGTAGACACGCAGGACTTAAAATCCTGTTCGCCGTAAGGCGAGTGTGGGTTCAACTCCCATCCCGAGTACTTAATAAAAGCCTGAAACGCAATACTGTATTGTTTTTCAGGCTTTTTTAATTTATGTTACGGATGTATTTAGGACCGGATATTATCAAATATTGATAGATATCCCGGTTTCTGATTTGAAGCCCTTTTCAAACCAAATCATTTCATTCATAAAAGCTTCATACTATTTCAATTTTTGAACTGAGCGAAGCCACCGAACTCTAATCAAGGAGCTTCTTTTTTTTCTGCAACCAAGTGGTTTATTTCTTCTTTTGTATTTTTTTTCACAAACACATCTATCTGCTTCTTAACGCATTGAGTTTATCCATTCTCAAAAATTTACAAAAGCACCACCTTATACCTGGAAATTCTTATGCGGCGTTAACATCGCTTTTTATAAATACATGAAAGAATTAAATGAAGTGGGGCGACATGAATTGTGTCATGGATAGTGAGCCTTCTTTTTTTCCGATGGTCTGGGTGCTCAGGTTAGTAGTCATTTTCCTACACCCAATTGAGTTACTTGTCTAACACGTTAAATGATTTAAATACGTTTTAGTATGTTCATAAACAACCGGCAGATTGGCGGTAATAATCTGAGACTTGCTAAACAATTGAATTAACTCCGAAAAGCTATATGAAAACGACAGCAATGCACACAACAGCCTTTAACAGGGAAACAGCCAAAGAACTTTACGAATGAAGCCTGACGGCAGATATTGATACCTCCGGGGAGAAACGGGGTAGTTTGCAAAAGGGGGAATAAACGCCTTTGTAAGGAATAGGTATCCCTGGCAGGCGTGCAGCAAATCAATATACAGGGATAGAAAAGGAATTACTGACTTATATGAAAAACCAACCTGGATAAATAGCAATTGATTACTGATTGTTTATAATCCTTCGGCTGTTAAGAAATAAAAAAACAGCCTAAAAAATACGATGAAAGCCATTCGCTGTTTAATTATTATTCTTTTCCAGGCGCTCTGCTATTGTACCATTGCTCAAAAGCAGAACCTGAAGTTCGATCACCTTGATATCAATGCGGGTTTGTCGCAAAACCGTATCCTTTGCATGTTGAGAGATAGCCGGGGATTTATGTGGTTTGGCACAAGTGATGGATTGAATAAGTATGATGGATATAAATTTACCGTGTATAAAAATGATGCGAAAGATAGTACCAGCATCAGCAATAATTTCATCTCCGCGATGATAGAAGATGAGAAAGGAATTATCTGGATAGCCACGCGGGGTGGTGGCTTAAACCGGTATGATAAAGAAAAGGACAAGTTTACGCATTTTGTAAATGCCCCTAAAAATCTCAACAGCCTGTCAAGCAATCTCCTCGCCTCCATCAGCAAAGACAGTAAAGGAAATTTATGGATCAGTGCAGAAGATAAGCTGAATTATTTTGACCCGGTTCATAATAATATTGCGCATTATAATATAAACGCAAAATATGTTTTGGAAGACAAGGACCACCAGGTATGGGTAGGAACTTACCAGCAGGGCCTTGGCTTATTTAACAGGAAAACAAAATCGATTGAGTATTTCGGCCACCGGGAAGAGGATAACACTTCCATCAGCAATAATAATGTGTCGGTAATTTTTGAAGACAGCAAACAGCGGCTATGGATAGGCACCGTGGGAGGCGGGCTGAATTTATTTGACCAACGCACCGGAAAGTTCCGTCGTTTTCAACCAAACATTTATAACAGCAACAGCTTACCATCTAATACCATTTTTTCGCTTGCAGAAGATGCAGCCGGTAATCTTTGGATCGGTACAGAAAATGGAGGGCTGAGCATTTTAAATGCGGCTACAGAAAAATTTGACCGGTACCAGCACGACGAGATAGACAACAAAAGCATCAGTCATAATTCTATCAATGCCATTTATAAGGATGCAGATGCCAATATGTGGATCGGCACTTTTGCCGGTGGGATAAATGTCATTACCAAAAACAGTAACCGCTTTGGGCATTTCAAGCATACCTCGGATATCAACAGCCTTAATAATAATAATGTATTGTGCATTACCGAGAAAGGGGATGGGAAAATCTGGATAGGTACCGATGGCGGTGGCCTCAATCTTTTTGATCCTTTAACCAAAAATTTCACCCACTATACTCATCAACAGGGAAATAACAACAGCATTTGCGGAAACTATGTATTGAGTGTTTGCAGGGACAGCCGGGGCAATACCTGGATTGGCACCTGGGCCGATGGGATCACCGTTTTCAACCCGCAAAAAAATACGTTCAAACATTTTAAGAATAACCCTGCAGATGCTTCCAGCCTCAGCGGCAACAACGCCTGGGTTATTTTTGAAGACAGGAAAAAGCAAATTTGGGTAGGTACTTACAACGCCGGACTTAACCTGTATAACCCGGTTAGCAATTCCTTCACGAGGTTCGATGACCGTACAGGTAATGCAAGTACAAAGAAGATTCAGTCCATTGCAGAAGACAACGACGGTAACCTTTTAATAGGTACCGACGGCGGCGGTTTACAGGTATTTAATCCGCTAACAAAAGCCTTTACAAGTTTCCCATATTTTAGTACCAAAAATGGCATGAGCGACAGCCGTATCACCTTTACCCAAACAGACAAAAAAGGGAATTACTGGATTGGTACAATGGCGGGATTAAATTATTTTGACGTAAAAAAGCAATTGTTCACTACTTATACCACAGCAAACGGGCTACCCAATAATGTTATTTTCGGATTAGTGGAAGATGAAAAAGGCAATGTGTGGATCAGTACCAACAGGGGAATCTCCCGTTTTGACCCAATCACCAAGGCAATCAAAAATTTTAGTATTGAAGACGGGTTGCAATCTTATGAGTTTAAAATGGGGGCTTTTTGCAAAGCTCAATCAGGCGCCATTTATTTCGGCGGCATTAATGGGTTTAATGAATTTTATCCCAACAAAATAACAGCCGATGCCTTTGAGCCACCCCTTGTACTTACCAACTTCGAAATATTTAATAAAAATGTAAGCATCGCTATAAACGATGAAGATCATTCGCCTCTTAAAAATCATATTTCTGAAACCAGGTCAATTACCTTACCGTATAAAAGTTCCGTTTTCTCATTTGAATTTGCTTCGCTGAATTATGGCGCATCAGAAAAAAAACAATATGCCTATATGCTGGAAGGCTTTGATAAAACCTGGAATGAGATCGGCACGCAACGAACTGCCACTTACACAAATCTCAACCCGGGAAAATATATTTTCAGGGTAAAAGGAACGAATAGTGAAGGCCAGTGGTCGAAGCGTACCATTGCAATAACGCTTACCATCACTCCTCCTTTCTGGCTTACCTGGTGGTTTAAGGCATTGGTAGCAATTAGCCTGGCCGGAGGCGCCATTTGGTTTTACAAAGCCCGTATGAGTATTATTAAGTCTCAAAAAGCGAAACTTGAACTTAAAGTGGAAGAACAAACAAGGCAATTGGTATTGGCAAACAAAGAAGAGCATAAAGCACGCCTGGAAGCGGATGAAGCCAATAAAGCCAAAAGTGTTTTCCTGGCTACCATGAGCCATGAGATACGCACCCCAATGAATGGAGTGATTGGTATGGCATCGTTATTAAGTGAAACAGCATTAACAACCGAACAGCAGGAATATGCTAAAACCATCGGTACCTGTGGCGAAGCATTGCTTACCGTGATCAATGATATTCTTGATTTTTCAAAAATTGAATCGGGTAATATGGAACTGGAAGAACGGGACTTTGATTTACGTTCCTGTATCGAAGATGTGCTGGATATATTTGCGGGCAAGGCTGGCCAACTGGGGTTAGACCTGGTGTATGAAATAGATTATGACGTGCCAATGCAGATTATTGGCGACGGCTTAAGGCTGCGGCAGGTATTGGTAAACCTGGTAAGTAATGCGATAAAGTTTACAGAGCAGGGAGAAATATTTGTGGGTGTTCATTTATTAAAATCAAAAAATGACGGGCAACTGGAATTGGGTTTTGAAGTACGGGATACAGGAATTGGTATACCTGCAGATAAAATTGACAGGTTGTTTAAGGCTTTTTCACAGGTAGATTCTTCAACTACCCGTAAATATGGTGGCACCGGGTTGGGGTTGATTATTAGTGAAAAAATAATCGGGCTAATGGGTGGGCAAATTGAAGTGGAAAGTAAGGTGAATGCAGGCACTACATTTCTTTTCAAAATATTGGTATCTGCCAGTGAACGATCGCTTCGTACCTATGTTACCAACCATTTAATCGGCATGGAAGGCAAAAAAATACTGGTGGTAGATGATAATTTTACTAATCGCAGTATTCTCAAAAATCAATTGAAAATATGGAATCTGGAACCCACACTGGCTGACAGCGCTGAGGCAGCACTGGAAATACTGGAAAAGGGAATACACTATGATTTGCTGTTAACAGATATGCAGATGCCCGGTATGGATGGCTGCGAATTTGCGGGGGTGGTTAAACAATTGTATCCAAAACTTCCCATCATTTTGTTAAGTTCTGTGGGTGACGAACGCAATAAAAGATATGCCGGTTTATTCAAATCAATATTAACCAAGCCGATTAAACAGGAGATGTTGCACAAATTGATTGTAGACGAGTTAAGAGGGAAATCGAAACCCATGACCCAAGATATGCAACCAGGTTTACAAAAGCTTTCCACGGATTTTGCGAAGAAGCATCCGCTAAAAATACTGTTGGCAGAAGACAACCTGGTAAACCAGCAACTTACCCTTAAAATACTAAGTAAACTGGGGTTTGAAGCTTCGCTTGCAGAGAACGGCCGGCAAGCAGTTGAAATGACCGCTCAGCAGGAATATGATTTGATATTGATGGACGTGCAGATGCCGGAAATGGATGGATTGGAAGCTGCCAGGATGATAAGGCAGGATTTAAAAACACAACCCATCATCATTGCCATGACAGCAAATGCAATGAACGAAGACAGAGATGAATGCCTGAAGGCAGGCATGGATGATTTCTTAAGCAAGCCTGTAAAAC
>JANPIJ010000187.1:0-6733 GCA_031424955.1 Ferruginibacter sp.
CAAATCAAAATTATTTTTCTAAAAAATAAAAACAATACCGCGATATATCAACAGCCACAAAGGGCTAATGGGCGAAGCTTTGGAAATAGGTTGCAATGCTAAAAAAAATGGATTGAAAATATTTACTCGCAGAATCACTGAAGTTACCCGGGACTAAACAGAATTGATTTATGTTCTTGCCGGGGCATTTATGTAAACAATTGAATTTATCAGCATGAAAACCAATAAGCAAATTTCATTAAACCGGGGCTTATACTCCTGAATATCTTTCAAATGATAATTAAATTTCAAATTTCAGATTGCAAAATTTAGATTTGTGTATATAGACCCTTAAAAATCTATCCACTGCCATGATAATAAACTTAAGCGATCAGCATTCATTGGTGAGCAATTGGGTGAGCGAATTAAGAGATGTAGAGGTTCAGGCCGACCGGATGCGCTTTCGCAGAAACCTGGAACGAATTGGCGAAGTGGCTGCTTATGAAATAAGTAAAAAATTACCCTGGCAGGAAAAGGAGATTACCACCCCATTGGGCATTGCCACTTGTAAAGTATTGGAGTCGCAACCGGTGTTAGCTACAATTTTACGGGCTGGCCTTGGTATGCATACCGGTTTACTGAATTATTTTGACAGGGGTGAAAATGCATTTATCAGTGCCTACCGTAAACATAACCCGGAGGGCGGTTTTGAAATAAGTGTTGAATATATGAGTTGCCCGGAAATAGAGGATAAAATAGTAATCATCAGTGACCCGATGATTGCAACCGGCTCTTCCCTGGTAAAAGTGATACAGGCATTAAGAGAAGAAGGGGAAATAAAGGAGTTACATATCGTTTGCGCCATAGCATGTACTGTAGGTATTGAGTATGTGCTGAGAGCCCAGCCAAAAGCAATCATCTGGTGTGGTGATATCGATGATGAATTAACTGCCAAGGGATATATCGTACCAGGCTTGGGTGATGCAGGCGACCTTGCTTTCGGTCAAAAAATGCAATCATAGTAAAACTACCCGGTTTCCAGGGGCATTAGCCGGAAATTACACCGGGACTTGTATCGTTAATTTGTTATATTTGTTCGGAACACTGAAATGCACAAGGACGCTCCTTCATCAGGTGATCCTTTCCAACCGTCAAATAATTAACAACAGGGATGCAGCATATTACTGCAAATCCCTATCTTTAATATTCCGAATTACTATAACGATGAGAAAATTAATCTTTTTAGCCACAACTCTTTTACTCACCTTTTTGTTACAGGCACAGGATCCGCATTTTTCACAATTTTTTGCATCGCCGTTAACGCTCAATCCCGCATTTACCGGCAAATTCGATGGCCAGTTAAGATTGGCCGCCAACCACCGGGATCAATGGCCATCTATCCCAAAGGCGTATGTGACCACCAGCGCATCGGTTGATTTTAGCATAATTAAGAATAAAATTCCGGAAGGCGACGTATTTGGAATTGGATTCTCCGGGTTAAGCGATCAAAGTGCGGATGCAGCGTTAAAATTAAATTATGGTTCCCTCTCTTTAAGCTACCATAAAGCATTGGATGAAAATGGCTACAATACTATCGGCGCAGGTTTCCAGGCAACTTACAGCAGTGCTATTTTAGATTTCACGAAACTTACTTTTGAGGACCAGTTAACACAAAATGGCTTTACCGGTACCACATCTGAAGTATTAAATAATGGCAGTAACCAAAATTATGTAGATGTGAATGCCGGACTATTATATTCAGGCTCCAGCAACGGAAGCAACAACTATTACCTGGGTGCTTCTGTTTATCACATTAACAGGCCTAACCTCAGTTTTATTGACAAAGTATGGAACCTTTCTCCGCGGCTAACAGTGCATGGAGGAGGTTCATTTCCGCTTACTGAAATGTTATCCATCAATACATCGGCAATTTACCAGGTTCAAAATAAAGCCAGTGAAACATTAATTGGTGCTGCATTGTCGGCTAATTTAAATGGAGATACCGACAATCCCAGCAGCGTGTATGTTGGCTCCTGGATTCGTTTTAACGATGCCATTATTCCATATATTGGTATTGAAATTGGTGGTCTCAGAATCGGCGCCAGTTATGATATTAATACTTCCGGTCTTAAGGCAGCCACACTTAGCCGCGGAGGTTCAGAGTTCTCCATCATTTACATTAAGAGGGCAGTAGAAACAAAAGGAATACCCTGTCCCAAATTTTAATTTCTTCATTGCATGCTTTTTGGCCTGGCTGGTTTTACCGGCTATGACCTTTCCCGGTACTTTCGTACACTACTCATCACACACATGAAAATAGATCATTACAGGGTGGGCCTGCCGCTCACATATTTATTTCCCTTTACATAAAACCGGTAATGCAGCAATGCATCAGCGCCTGCATAGTCTACCCCAATCCGCTTGCTGCTGCCTGTTTGGCTATCCGTTAATGTATAATCATCTGCCGCAAGATAAATAGTATCGTCCAGTAAATTTTCACCTGAGTGTGTTTTGTGCATACCCAGGGCCCTGCCAACATTGCCCGGCCCCCTTGTTAATGTATAATCAGGAGATTTCTTACGGGTCCTTACCAGCATGGTTTCAGCTCCCTCCATGGGTTCTATCGCTCTTATCAAAACAGCATCAGGAATTTCCTTTTCATTGGTAACTATATTAAACATTTGGTGTATCCCATAGCAAATATATACATACGCCGTACCAGCCTGCGCATACATGTGCTCGTTACGTGCAGTGCGTTTTCCGGCATAAGAGCGTGAAGCTTTGTCAGAGACTCCGATGTAGGCTTCTGTTTCTACAATTCTCCCACTGGTAATTATCCCGTCAAAATTTGTAACAACAATTTTCCCCAGTAGTTCCTTCGCAATTTGCACCACATCTTTACGGTTGTAAAAATCAATCGTTAATTTCTTCAACTTAATTGTATTTTTAAGCGCAAAATTAGTTGAAAGTTGATGGTTAACGGTTGATGGCAGGGTAAGTTTATGATGAACCGGCAGACATCAACTTTCAGCATTCAGCCAATAACCATGAGCAACCAACCATTCACCATGAATCAACCGCCATGTTAAAAGATATCATTATTGCAATACAATCCTATTACGAGGCGCACCAGTTTATTGTAAAACATCGCCTTTGGAAATGGATCCTGATTCCAGGAATAATTTATTCACTTTTATTTTGCGTTGGTATCTATTTGTTCTGGATCAGTAGCGGAAATGCAATTGACTATCTTTTATCCATTTCAGGATTAAAAAAATGGATGTATACCATGGAAGAAAGCTGGTTAAAATTTCTTTTCATATTTGGCCAGGTCATTCTTCAACTGGTGCTGATACTATTTTACTTTTCCTTATTCAAATACCTTTTTTTGATCATTGGTTCACCCCTCTTTGCATACCTGAGCGAAAAGACAGAAGCGATCATGGAGGGCAAGGATTTCCCGTTTAACTTTGGGCAATTATTGAAAGATATCAGCAGGGGTATCAAACTGGCTTTACGCAATGCTTTGTGGCAAACAGTATATACAGTGTCAATTTTAATTTTATCCTTTATTCCTTTATTTGGCTGGTTTACCCCATTGTTCGCTTTACTGATAGAGTGTTATTACCTTGGCTTTTCCATGCTCGATTATAGCTGCGAAAGAAATAAACTATCGCCTTCGCAAAGTGTTGCATTTATCAGCGAGCACAAGGGCCTGGCAATTGGCAACGGGATGGTGTTTTATACCATGCATTGGGTACCGGTACTTGGGTGGATATTGGCACCCAGCTATGCTGTAGTAGCCGCCACCATTAGCATGGTCAAAACAAGGCAATCTTAAAAGCTGATGGGTTACGGTTGATGGTTAGCGAACAGTAGCCGATTCTTGTATATACTCTTTTTATTAACCATCAACTTTCAACCACCAACTTTCAACTATCATCAACCTTTATAAATTCATGAGCACAGTATATTTAGTTCCTTCTGTATTGGATGATGCCGCAATCCAAACAATCCCTTCTTATATCATTGATGCGGTAAAAGATTGCCAGGTGATTTTTGCGGAGAATGAACGAACCACGAGGCGGTTTTTAAAAAGCATCTGCAAAGAAATTGTGATTGATGATTATGAATGGTTCACTATTCACAAAGCTGAAGAAGAGCAGAAAAATAGCTTCCGGCAAAAGATAAAGGAAGAAAAAAACATCGCCATTATCAGCGAGGCGGGCTGCCCGGGCATTGCCGATCCGGGGCAAATACTGATTGAACTGGCGCAGCAGCTGAATGTAACCGTAAAACCCCTGGTAGGCCCAAGTTCTATCCTGCTGGCATTAATGGCGAGTGGTATGAACGGGCAACAATTTGAATTCGTTGGCTACCTGCCAATTGATATCGCCGACCGTAGCAGGGTAGTGAAAGAAATGGAAATCACATCGCAGAAAAAACACAGCACTCAAATATTTATTGAAACACCTTACCGCAATAACCAACTGGTAGAAACATTATTGAAGACCTGTAAACCAACTACCAAAATTTGTATAGCCGCCGAACTAACTGGTGTCAATGAATATGTAAAAACTAAAACAGTGGAGGATTGGAAAAAAGAAAAAACCGACTTTCATAAAAAGCCGGTTATATTTTTATTGCTGGCAAATTAGGGTTTTACCGGCCAACAGGTTTCATACTGATTATTTTATCTACAACAAAAACGCTGTACCCTCTCCATGGAATAGTGTTTTTGTATTCCCGGTAGTGCAAATCAAAATAATTACCACTGTTAGTCATCAATATATTTGCAAGACTGTCATCCGTAACTGAAAATTCAAATTCATAGGATTGAACACTTCCAATTGCTTTGGATCGCAGCCCGGACTGGATCAGTTTTCCTTCGTAGGTTTTAAAAATATTTCCTTTTTTTACCACATAATTCAATTCACCTGATTTTACCCCTTCGCCAAAAACATAAAAATATTTCCACCAAAAAACGATCCCGCCAACTAATAACAATATCACCACCAGCCAACCCATGAATTTTTTAAATCCACTTGATTTTTTATGAGGTTCATTCAGAAATGTTTTCTCTTCCATAATTTATTTTTCACAAGTTACTTATAATCCATACTTATCTATCAAATAAATGAGCGCTGCCATGTTCAAAGCACCAAGGTGAAGCTCTCTCCTGCTAACCGCTTCAAACACATCGGTGGCGGCGTGGTGCAGATCGAAGTAGCGTTGTCCGTCTGGCCTCAATCCTGCCAGGGCAGCACCTACTTCCTTTAAAGGTCCTACATCTGAGCCACTACCCCCTGCTGAAAGATCGTACACTCCATATTGGTAGAAAAGATTTTTCCATTGTTGTACTTTTATTAGCTGGTCTGCTTTCATGTCGAGCGAAAAACCCCGTGGTGTAAATCCACCTGCATCACTTTCCAAAGCAAATACATGTTTCTCTTTATTTAATTGAGCAAGCTCCAAATATTTTTTTGCACCGCGTCCCCCGTTTTCTTCATTCATAAACATTACCGCCCTGATGGTTCTTTTGGGCTGGATGCCTGTAGCTTTTAATGCCCTTAGTATTTCAATAGCCTGCACACAACCTGCGCCATCATCCTGTGCACCTTCTGCCAAATCCCAGCTATCCAGGTGCCCGCCAACTGTTATTATTTCGCCTGGAAATTCAGTACCTCTTATCTCTCCTACTACATTAAATGATGGTGCATCCGGTAACATAGTACTGGTGTTACGGATATATGCAGTAAGCATCATCTTCTTTTTTAACTCCCTGCTCAGCCAATCTGCATTGTTGGTACTAATGGCTACGGCGGGAATTTTAGGGAACGAATCGTTGTATATAGTGACTCCTGTATGTGGATAATCATCGGGATTACTGGCCAATGATCGCACCAAAACACCGATAGCCCCAAATGATGCAGCTTTAGATGGCCCAGTAGTGCGAGCCCTTCCGCTTTCACCATAGGCCATAAAGGTGGTTACATAGGTAGGGTTCATTTTAAAATTAAAGAAAACAATTTTTCCTTTAATAACAGCCTTGCCTAACTGCTCCAATTCTGCAAAACTCCTTACCTCAATTATTGATGCACTAATACCTTTTACTCCTGTTCCCTCCGAATTGCCGAGTGCACATAAATTGAGGTTATATTTTGTTCCATTGGCCAGTTTGATAAACCCAATTTCCTTTTCACCCCTTACCCAATGAGGCACCATGCAAGGTTGCAGGTAAACAGTATCTGCACCGTCATCTTTCAACATATTTGCGGTGGCTTCTACTGCTTTTTGAGCCTGGGCAGAACCACTCAGCCTTGGGCCGATTTTTTTACACAGGTAACGAAGGTTATCATAAGCCTTCCCATTAATTAATATTTCATCCGCAATTTTCCTGATGGCGATAGAATCTTCCTGCTGTGCAAATGCACCGGTTGAAATTAAAAGCGTTAGAAATAACTGCAGCGTTTTTCGAATCATCATTATATTTAAGTTATTTGTTGTCATAAAAGCTATCACCTGAGTCTATTACAAAAAAAGCAAATTATTTTTCTATTCATTTAAAAGTATAACAAACATACCGATTTAAATGTAATACAGGAATGGAAGACAGCGATTACGTCAGTAAATAAAACACAGTCCCACAAAGGATTACAGTAATGCATGTAAAAATATTTTTCGGGCTAATTGTATTGATGGGGAGGTTTTGGGAATAAAAAGCCCTTTCGGGCTAGGATACTTTATAAATTAA
>JANPIJ010000188.1:0-40305 GCA_031424955.1 Ferruginibacter sp.
AGAAGAAATAAAAAAAGTTCAATGCATCAATTAACAGCTTCCAATTATAAAGGAAATCAAGGCAATATTTAATGGACCGAGTCCAACAGGAGGAACAATTTTCCAGAGGTATTTTATAAAAAGGGCAAATTAAAAATTGAAAAGTACTGTATTTTGGCACGGCCAAAGGGAAATGCTGCGATATAACCTCTAAGCAGGTTCATTTTATCATATCCCTGTGTACTAAAAAGAGAAAAGAAAAATTAAGTTCATTTAATTTTTCTTTTCTCTTTTGATCACCGATAGAACGTTAACAGTATCAGAACATGGGTGTGTTTCTTTGTTAAAAAATGCGACACTACCCAATTATAGAGCTGATACAAATTCCATTACTTCGGAAAAAGATTTCTTGAAATTAATCTGAGGGGGGATTTTCCTTTCGTATGATTGAGTTAGCAAACCGGAAATAATGATGGGCGTTCCGGCAAACTTTTTAGTAATAGATAAAATGAATTTATCAAAATTAAAGTTGTGCCCAACAGAGGTAAGATGTGAGTATAAATAATCCGGCTTCTTTAAATTTACCACGTATTCCACATCGTCTAATGGTACATTGGCGCCTAAATATATAGTAAAAACACCCCTGCTCTTTAATAAATAATACATGAATAGCATTCCAAGTTCATGGTATTCACCTTCAGGTAAAAAAAGCAAAATGGTTTTGTTCACCTTTAATGATGTACTTACACTTTCAATACCAACGATCAATTTTTGCCTGATGATATTACTTACCAGGTGTTCCTGCGCAGGATTGATATGATTGGTTACCCAAAGGATACCGATTTTCTCCATGTAGGGAAAAATAATCTGCGTGATAGTTCTTTCAATTCCCCTTAACTTAATATAGTTGTCCAGGATATCTTCCAGCTTTTCTACATCCAGGTCAACCATACATTGAATCAACTCATTTACAATTCTCTCCTGTTGTGCCTGCATTTGGGTAAGGGAAAGAATTTTTTCTCTCACCTCCGTTTCGTTCATTTTATCAATATGGGATATCTTAAAACCATACTTATTGAGTAAGGCAATATTTAACACTTTTTTTAATTCGTCATTACTGTAAAAGCGAATATTGGTACCAGTCCTGTTGGGTTTCAGGAATTGATAGCGCTGTTCCCAGATCCTGATAGTATGGGCTTTTATACCAGATAAATTTTCGAGATCCTTAATTGTAAATGAGTCCATTGATTAAAATTATAGATTCTATTACAATTTCTGTCAAACTTTGTTTAAATATGCGCTGAAAAAGATTAACAGAACATCAGCTTCCCCATTTTATGCTCTACATCAAATAGTTTCTCTTATACCAAATTTCAAGGCTCAACAAGGTCCACAAAATTTTTGCTCTTTTTTCATCAGAGATTTTTTCTGTACGATTCAACAGGGAATTGATGAAGCGGGGATCTATCAATTGTCTTGAAATGGCCGATGGAGAGCCGACATAATCAAAAACAATTTCCTTCAATTCGTTTTGTACCCAGCTTTTCAAAGGTATCTCGAATCCGCGTTTGGGTTGATGGATCAGCGCTGCCGGTAAATATTTTTTTGCCAGTTGGCGCAATAAAAATTTGGTGGTACTGCCTTTTATTTTAAAATCATCCTGCATGGTGGGAGCATACTCCAGCAGCTCTTTACATAAAAAGGGACTTCTTCCTTCCAAAGAATGCGCCATATTGGCGATATCCATTTTTACGAGCAACTGGCTGAAGAGGGTACAATTAAAATCCATATTCATCAGCTTTTTTAATCCACTCATTTCGCTGTTGGCTATTTCATTAAAGTCGTTCCGCATCGGCTGCAGGTAATCGAAAGCCGGTTTATTGATGTGGTTTTCAAAATCCTCCATAATATCCACCCCTGCAGACAGGTAAACTTCCAGGCTTTCTTTTGATGCCAAAGAAGCCAGCCGGTACAAATAATTATATTTCGATTTTTTGCTGTTGGAGGCTGGTAATAAATTTTTAAAAACAGTTGCAGCATTCTTTACAAGCCGGTTGGTTTTAAAAAAATCATATTTTGAAAATGGCACATACCGGCGATAACCGCCAAACAACTCATCTGCTCCATCGCCGGTTAGTATTACGGTAAGGTGCTTTTTTGCCGCAGCGCTTACATAATAAGAAGGTATGGCTGAACTGTCAAAAAAAGGCTCCCCATAATTTCCTATAATCCCTTCCAGGTCGCTCTTGAGAGAATCAAAATTTATTTTTATTTCGGTATGCCTGGTTTGGTATTTATCTGCTACCAGCTTTGCCAATGGAGCTTCGTCGTATTCTCCATCAAAAGACACCGTAAATGTTTTTAAGGAACTATTGTACTCCCTTGCAATGGCGGTTGTCAACCCACTGTCGATACCGCCACTTAAAAAACTACCCACTTCCAGGTCAGATGATTCCACTCTTCTCTTTACGCCTGCATGCAAATATTGATCTACCTTAAAAAGGCTTTCCTCAAAACTATCTTTCGCTGGCTGTTTATAAAATGTATTAACAGTCCACCAGCATTCTTCCTTGATACTAAGTGAAGTACAATCAATGGTGATAAAACTACCAGCAGGCAATTCGTGTACATTTTTATAGGGAGTAAGCCGTTTGTAAAAAGAACCGAGGCGCAGGTAATGATATATATTATCCCCGTTCATTTGTAAAGGCAATAAGCCCTTGATGCAGTTTAGTTCGCTGGCGAAAACAATTTTCGCGTTATCCGCATAATAATACAACGGCTTTTTTCCTGCACGGTCCCTTGCAATAAAAACCGTTTTTTCCTGCCGGTCGTAAATGGCAAAAGCAAACATACCATCCAGGTAGTTCAAAAAACCGGCGCCGTATTTACGATATAGCAATAAAAGGGTTTCTGTATCGGAGGAAGTGTTGCCAATAATATCACATTGCTTTCTTATTTCATTATGGTTATAAATTTCGCCGTTAAAGATGATGGTATAACGACCATCGAGGTGCATGGGTTGTTTGCCGCCTCCAATATCGAGTATCGATAAACGCAAATGATACAGGTCTACATTATCGGAAGCAAAGCCATTTTGTTCATCCGGGCCACGGTGCCACATGCTTTCATTCATTCGCGGATAAGGCAACTTAAAATTTACTGCGCCTGCAATACCACACATATAATACTATCTTTGATTGAAGCAAAATAACTGCATATTATTCAATAGCAATGATATTTTAGGATAAATTTGCCCTAACACTTTCTTCACCAACCACTGTATTTTTGAATTACAAAAGATGGGCTTAATTGATTTTATATTATTTCCATTGTATGTGTTTTTGTTCCACCTTATTTTTTCAAAAAGAAGAAAACGAATCAACAACGATGTATTAAAGAAATACCATAGGCAGGCGTTTTGGATAAAAGTATTTGGTACGGTGGCATTTACAATTTTCAGCGTTTATATTTCTCCCGGCGATTCTACCAACCTCTATTATACAGAAGGGATCAATATCGCCCGGTTAATTTCACAGGATCTGTCTAATATCAAACTGATCTTTTCATCGGGGGTAGATTTTGACCAGACATTGCTGTTTAACCCAAACAACCTGGGCTATTTCAACAGTGAAAGCAATTATTTTGTAACCCGCCTGGTGAGTATTTTATCATTTATTAGTTTTCGGAGTTACATGGTGATTAACCTGTTTTTTTCGATGATCGCATTTAGCGGTGTGTGGCGGTTGTATAAATTCTTTTATGAACAGTATCCACACCTGCATAAAAACCTGGCGATCGCCATTTTATATTTGCCCACTTTTGTTTTCTGGAGTTCAGGCATACTGAAAGATCCTATATGCATCGGCATGATAGGTTGGATGACCTATTCCATTTATAGCGCCCTTTACAAGAAAGAGGCGATTTTTAAAAACTTACTAATTGCCGCAATAGCGGGGTATATTATTGCCGTTGTAAAATCGTATATCCTTTTTGCATACCTCCCTTTCCTGGTGTTGTTCCTTGTATTGTCTAATTTAAAACTTATAGAAAAAGTAAGTTTAAAAATTGTCGCTTTTGCAGCGCTGGCAGTTTTTGGAATTGGTGGGTTTTATTTGGTTGCGGATAAATTACAGGAAGAACTTGGAAAGCTTGCCTTGGACAAATTAGCAGAAACAGTGAAACAACAACAGGATATTTTTATTTCCATAGCGGATGCCGCAGAATCATCTTTTTCACTTGGTGTAGAATTTGATGGCAGTAACCGGAGTTTAATTAAAATGGCACCAGCCGCTTTGGTTGCAACATTCTACCGGCCCTATCTTTGGGAATCAAAAAAAATATCTACCCTTCTTTCATCACTGGAAAGCCTGGCGTTAATGATTTTCACGCTGTATGTATTTTTAAAAACCGGCCCATTCCATTTTTTTAAGATCATCTTTAAAGACCCTATGGTAATGTTTTGCTTTTTCTTTTCAGTTGTTTTCGCTTTGTTTGTAGGAGCTACTACACTCAATTTTGGCACATTGGTTAGGTACAAGATTCCCTGTACCCCATTTTATATAATAGCATTCGTGCTCATAAACGAAATCAACAAAAAAAGGAAAGAGGCTAACAAATTAAAAACCGCTACCATGGAGAAGCCTGTGCAAATTTACACTCCTGCTCCGTAAAGCATTTACCTGAACAGGCTCAAAAAATTAGCTGCGTTTGATTGAAGGCTATATTGACTAATGATTTTCCGGCGGCCTGCGACACCCATTCTAATTCGCAGATCAGTATCTACAATTAATTTTTCGATTGCGGTATACCAATCCGCAGTTGTGTTGGCAAAATACCCATTTATACCTTCCTCGATGATCCCCTGGTTTACGCCAACCGGGGATGCGACTGCGGGTATACCCAGTGACAGGTACTGTATTAATTTGAATCCGCATTTTCCTTCACTCCATTCGTCATGGGTAAGCGGCATCAATCCTACCTGGCAGCATGCCAATTCCCTTACTTCATTTTCCTCGCTCCACTCAATGTATTGTACATTCCGAAGATCGAGTTCGGGTTGTTGATTACAGATTATTTTGATGTTAAAGTCGTATTTCATCTGCAGCTCCTTTAATGCGGGTGCTACCAGGGCTAAATATTTAAGTGTGGAAAAACTCCCTGTCCAGCCAATGGTTAGTTTGCTTACCGCTTGAACAGCGACTATATTATGTCGCCTTTCCGTATCTACACAAGTAGGATTGTAGAAGGTATTTGGATTGTAACGCCGGCCATAATTACACAGGTATTCATTTCCACCACTTACTTTATAAGCCCAATTGCAAATGTATTTTACCTTACCGGCATTCTTAAATCTGCCTGCCAGGCTATTCTGCGCTGATACGGTTTCTATCCATATGGCGTCATCAAAATCGTAGATGAGTTTTTTATGAAACAATTTAGCAACGGCCCACTCAAAAAAAGCCGGCCCCATGGGAGTAGCTTCTCTTTGTACAAAAATGAAATCATATTTCTTTACCCGGAACAACAGTAGCAATCGCCTGGCATATCCTTTTAATGTAGCCAGGATTTTTTTTAAAAAGAATCCATAACGATGTACGATATGATATCCGCTCTCATCTAAAAACGGGCTGGTTGTAACAACGAATCCATTTTCAGCGAGCAAATCTTTGTATAATTCTACCCGAAACCGTTGCCCGGGAGAAACACCTTCGGGGTATTGTACAATCATCAATATTTCTTTCCGCCCGTTTTGCATACGTAGAATTCAACTTCAAAATTTTATTACCCTTTAGTTAAGCCATTGTAAATTTATTGATTTGGTCAGATAGCATTTTACCGCTGTAATTAAATCATTTAAATGCTACCTTAATATCCTATCGTACACAGTACGATAACGTTCAACCGCATTCTCCAGTGAATAAAAATCTTTGGCACCCTGTCGTATCAACGCTTTATCAAATGTATTTCCAGCCTTTATTTTTTCAATCACCACATTAAATGATTGTATTGAAAAATCAGTAACTATATAACCCGCATTATATTTTGTAACAATTTCTTCTACATCCCCTACTCCGCTGTTGGTAATTACCGGTATGCCCATTGCCATTATTTCGCCATGCTTGGTGGGTGAGGAAGATAGCTTTGAATAACATGCTTTTATAAAAAAGAGTGAATAGGTACTAAGTGATAATAATACCGGTACTTCATGCCGCCTGCCCAGCTTTACGATTAACCTATCCGAAGCAAGCCCACACTTGCTGGCAGCAGCGGCAATTGTTTCATAGGGATGCGGTGAGATAAAAAGGAATTTTGCAGCAGGTATTTTATCAGCAAGGGCTTTGCAGAACTGCATCATCTCATCTGTTAAATACCATCCTCCTATTGAACCAAGGTAACTTATTATAAAATCTCCTTCCTGTATATTTAATTCAACCTTCAATTGTTCTTTCAGTGACAGATCAATATTTTCTACGTTAAATAAATCCAGGTCGGCACTGCAAGGGGTTACTTCAACCGGAATGGGTTGGTTAGGAATATCGGTTCTGCTTTGTATTTCTTTTCTTGCGGCATAAGTAAGGCAGTTGACATAATCGGCCTGTACCAAACAGTGTTGTTCATGCCGTTTAAAAAAGCGGTATACCATTTTGAAAACCGGGTTTTGTACATTCCATATTCCACCTTCCACTCTTTCATCGGCCCAAAAACCTCTTATATCATGCAGGAATTTTATCCCGAATTTCTTTTTCAAATACAAAGCCACCAAAGTGGGTGGGCCTGGCCTTGTATGCATCATATCAAAATGAAGGGCCTGGTGCAATTTCTTTGCAGCCTTCCTCAATGCAAAAAAATCATACATAGCGGACAGCACGGGTGGCTTTTTGTGATATTTCAGCGATACCCATTTTATTGAATAAGGAGCTAACAGGGCTTCTACATATTCCTTATTGGCTGCATACTTATCCGCTTTATCACAGCTTAATATCGTAAACGAATAGCCGAACCTGGTAAGGCCGGAAAGGTATGGAATTACCTGGCTTTGACCCAGCGGGTCTGTCATGCCATCGTAGGATATGAACAGGATGTTTTTTGTTGCCATCGGCATTTAATTTGAATGCATATTTTCTTCCAGCCACCAATGCAGCACGATAATCAGCCATAGCCTGTTGTATAAATAATCATTGCCCTTTAAATATTGTTGCTTCATATCATTCACATACTCAAAGCGCACAATATTGTACTTATTGATCACCTGCTCTGACGTATACTGATCTAATAGATATTTGAGGTCCGTTTTCAGCCACCTGTCAAGTGGAATACTAAATCCCCGTTTAGGCCGTTGAAATATTTCCTTTGGTAAATAATCATAGAGTACCTCTTTCAACAGGTATTTCATAGATCCGCTTTTGACCTTAAGCTTTAGGTCGAGGTTAAAAGCAAACTCTACCAGCCGGTAATCCAGTAAGGGCACCCGGGTTTCCAAAGAGTACTGCATGCTTGCCCGGTCAACTTTTACCAATAGATCATCCTTTAGGTAATTATTAAAATCCCAAAAGGATTGGCGCTCTGCTTCTCCCAGGTTTCTTGCCATCAACGGCAATTCATTGATCTCCCTGAAATCAAACTGGTTGTTAACCAGCATCTTTTCCAACTCCTGTTCCCTGAAATAATATTGCTCCTGCGAAAAAATATGTGTGATGATATTTTCCCTGTTCGTATAATCAAACATATTCCCTATGCGCTGGTATTTACTGCTCATTAACCGGGAGGCGGCAAACAATGGTTGTTTCAGCAATTGCGATGCAGGTGTTGATAAACGTTGAGCCCATTGATACATGCCATAGCCATGAAACAATTCATCCCCACCATCTCCACTCAGCGCTACCGTTACATATTTTTTAGAAAGGCGGCTAACCATCATGGTTGGGAATGCCGAAGAGTCAGCAAACGGCTCATCATAAGCCGGTATCAGTTTATCTACCAGTTCCAGCACTTCTTTTTCTTTTACCTTAAATTCATGATGATCCGTTTTTAAATGATCCGCCACCTGTTGCGCATATTTTGATTCATTGTACTTTCCATCATCAATGGCAATGCTGAATGTTTTTATTTTATCGCTGCCGGCTATTTTTGATGCGATGGCGCTAAGCAGGCTGCTATCTATTCCACCACTTAAGAATGTTCCGATGGGCACATCACTGATCAGTTGCATTTCTACCGAATCAACTACCAACGCTTTCAGTTGCTTCTTTGCTACCAACTCATCCGTGAGAGGATTGGCGTTAATAACATGCTCCGGCTGCCAGAATGGAATATATTCAATGGACTGTTTAAACAAAGCTTTACCAACCGGCAATTGCACATAATGAGCCGATGGAAATTTACTGGTATTGTTGTAAATGGTTAATGGCTGTGGTATAAAACCAAGGTGCAGGAAATACGGAATGGCCTTCCGGTTAATGGTTAAACGGTTGCCTATGATGGATTGGATCACTTTTAATTCAGACCCAAAAACAATCGCAGAGTCGTCCTGGTAGAGAAATAAAGGCTTGATACCTACATGATCCCTGCAAAGCGTAATTATTTTTTCCTGCAGATCCAAAATGGCAAAGACAAACATGCCATTGAATGCGGCAAAACATGCCGGCCCCTGTTGTGCAAATAATTCAAGAATAACTTCGGTATCTGAAGTGGTTTTTAGTGATGCCCCTTTATCAGCCAATTGTTCCTGCAATTCTTTGAAATTGTATATTTCGCCGTTAAATACAATACAATACCTGCCATCCGCAGAAAACATGGGTTGATTGGCAGAAACGGATAAATCCAATATCGACAATCGCCGGTGTGCCAGCCCGATGGTTTTATCCTCCGAAAAATAAAAACCTTCAGCATCCGGCCCGCGATGTTGCATGAGTGTTGCAGCCAGCTTTAATTGCTGTTCCGAAACTGAATGGTTAAGAGATATATAGCCGGCTATTCCGCACATGATACTGACTTAGGGTATGACCGATAAATTTTTCAAGAATGGTTTTAGGATAGAAAATTAACGTCCATTTTCTGCCAGCAACTGCTTCCAGTGAGGCCTTGTAACAAATATAGTAATAAACAACATCAGAAAGTAACAGCAGCACACTGCAATTGCAGCTCCTGTATCACCATATAAACGAACAAAATAGTAATTACTGCCAAGGCTAACGAATATTGACAGGATGGATAAAAATAAAATTTGTAGCTTTTGTTTTTTGAATAGCATAAACGAATAAAAGAAATAAGTTACCGTCCAGGCAAAATAGCCAAGCACAATCAGGTAAATATAGCGTAATGCCTGATGATACTTTACATTGATAAATAACTTGTAAAATATATTAGTGAACAATAACAACCCGACAGTCCCCCCCAGCATGATCAACACATACCAATAAAAGTGCTTTCGGATGGATGAGTACTGAACTTCTGGCTCCGATAACAGGGCGTATATTTTGGGGAAAATATACTGTAAAAGCCCACCACTTAAAATTAATATAATAGAAGCAAATGTACCTGCCACACTATACACCCCTACCAAATCATGATCGTAGGACAAAAAGAATTTATCTGCAGAGGACATAACAAAAATACTAAGCTGTAGCACAATGATTGGCACGGCATATATCAGTTCTGATTTAATGTAAGCTCTCGTTATTTTGCCACTCAAATAGCCTTTCTTATAAAAATATGCAAACGCAACAAAGGTCATGAAAATATAAGCTGTGGAAATCCCTATCACCCTTCCCTGCCAGTGATATTTATAAAAAACCACCAATGCCACTGCCAGCCCTAATTCAATAATTGTTTTAACAACGCTAACGCCCAAAAAAAGATAAGGCTCCTTGTTATTCCGAATAAGTGCCAGCAACTGTTCGTGGCAAAAAGTGAGCAGGGCCAATAGTGGAATAAGCCAGGCAAAACTAAAAGGAAACCCAAACTGGCGGATTAAGAAATTTCGATAATATGAAAGTAACCCGATAGAAATAAGCGTGAGCAGGACAGGCAATAGCAGTGAAGTAGTAAAAAAATCTGCAAAGGCGGATTTATTTAATTTAAAAAAATCTGTACTGGTAGATTGAACCAACCCCATAGAAATAAAAGGAACAAAAAAAATAATGCAGGCGTTTAGCAGGCTTAAAGACCCGTTGTCGGCAGTCGTTAGATATACTGGATTTGTAAATAAGGGGATCAAAAGAAAGGAAACACCTTTTGAAAAAAAATTAGTAAACGTATAAATGCCAATTGATTTGGCAGCCTGGTTTTTTACAATATTTATTATGCCTGTTAATATCACCATTCGGGTTATTTTAGTACACTTTGTTTTAGGGGATGCATCCCAAATTGTCGCTGCTATTTTAATGAAAGGTATGTACTAAGGTAGCTTGCCGGCAAAGCTGTTGTTTATAAATATCAGGTTCTCGCCTTTGCATTCCAGCGAAAAATCATGTTGATAGATGGCATTCATGACTGCCCTGGAACAACCCTTTGCCATAAAGTCGTGGGTTTCTATCATGAGATACCTCGTTTTGGGCAGCCACTGTTCATATCCATATTCAAAAATATTTTTTTCGGCTGTTTCCACATCCAGTTTTAATATGTCTATCGTTTCAATTGAAAAGTCTGTCACAAGGTCGGTGATTGAAATGGCACGGATAGCATTTACTTTATCGTTTGTTTCCACTAATCTAAAACTCCAGTTTGCGGCATCCGTATCATCTATAGTAAGATTACAACTTCGGGACCAAAGCCCCTTTTTTAAACAAGTGATATTTTTATTGCCCCTGGTATTGTGTAGCAATAATTTAAAATTTTCATCTTCCGGTTCTATCGCTATTATTACAGCAGCAGGAAATAGATTGCCGAACCAACGGCTGGCACATCCAATATTGGCACCTCCATCAATAATCACTTTCACTTCGCCCTTAACCGGATAATCATATTCTTCCCAAATAAATACTTGTTTGAAAGCAACGATGTCTGAACTATTTCTACGCAGCATTATGCTGTCGCCCACAACCGGGTAAAATGAAATGGAAGTGCTGTTTAGTACTTTACTTTGGAAAAACATGCTGGCAGCATCCAGCCAATTGCCTTTAAAGGCATACTTCAATATATCGGCAAATCTAAATTCCATATTTTGATTTTATTTTTAAAAGTGCCGGCACGCCAAAAAAAGTAGTAATCATAAGCCGAAAAAATTCTTTTCCCAGCCTTTTTTCCCTTTGAAGAAAACCACACACAGCAATAAATTTTTTTATGGCAGCAACTTTTTTTCCTTCATATTGTAAACGAAGTAATTGATGTTCATCGTCAAGGTTCGCATATCTTTTAATGATAGCCGGATCGTTTACATAGCTTTTTATTAACAGGCAGGTAAGCTGGTTGGTATATTGGTTACGATTTAGGGAGTTAAGCAATATGGTGTTGTTTTGAGCGGCAGCACTGCTGTTACTTCCATGCACCCGGTAGCTGAATAATGGCCTGTTAATAAATCCTACTGTTTGCTTCATATTTGATGCCACCATAAAAGGCCCCAAAGCCATATCAAGATAGGCCCATTGCAAGTGGGCGAACTGGCTGGTTATTTTTTCAAACACCTCCATTTGCAAATATTGTCTGCGAATGCAGTAAGCAGAGCCAAACCAATAACCTTGTCTCAGTAATATAGATTGCTTAAACTGGTTGCCCCAATCTTCATATTGGTAATTACTGGTGACCCTTTTTATATTACCATGTGTTTCGTCGTTTACGCCCGTTAATTCCAGATTTTCATTTACCCGCAGGTGACCGTGGGATGCGATGCACATAGCATCGTCTGAAAGAAATAATTTATCAATGGCTTCTATTTTATCCGGCATCCATACATCATCGCCATCTAAAAATGCAATGACGTCCCCTTTTGCCACTTTTACCGCAGACCATGTATTTTTTAAGGCCCCCATATTTGTACCCTGCCTGATATGGGTAATAGATGAAAGGTATTTTTGGATGATGGCGGATGAATTATCGGTGCTGCAATCATCTGCTACGATTATCTCATCCGGTAGCCTTGTTTGATTCAATACGGACAGGATTGCGGCTTCAACATAATTCTCCAGGTTATAAACAATTATTATAGCAGATATGGTCATTCCAGTATATTTATGAAATGGCGGATGATGTTTTCATTTTTATATTGGCGGCTTTCGTTCATTAATATTTCCGGGTTGATGGGAGAATTAATGGCGGTTACAATGGTGCGGGCCATTCCCAACTCATCTTTTACCTTACAAAGATATCCATATTGACCACCCTTTGTTATTTCCCGTGGGCCCGTAGGGCAATCAGTGGTTACAACGGTTTTTCCCAATGCCATTGCTTCTACGATAACATTTCCAAAACCCTCATTGATAGAAGAAAGTACAAACAGGTCGCAACGACTTATCCATCTGTAGGGGTTATCGTCAAACCCGGCAAAGAAAACACTATTTGTTAAACCCAATTTTGCGACCAGCATTTTCAGTGAGGGTTCTCCCGCTCCAACCCCTAATATGATCAGTATAAAATTATCATGATTGGGCAGGGCTTTGAACGCTTTTATTAGGGTGGTCTGGTCCTTCTGCCTTACCAATCTTCCTATATTCAATAATATCTTTTTACCCCTGGTATCCATTGGCAGCTTAAGTTCTTGCTTTGCTTTCGTGAAAATACCATCGTCATAAACCGGATTATAAATAACTACTGCGTGAGATAATTTTTTATCCGTTTTTTTCCTCAGCCATTTTAAACCTTCATTACTGGCGGTAATAATTTTATCAGCCCGATGGGTAAAAAATTTATGGATCAATGTAAGGATTATATCTTCTTTTAAACCCTTTACAGATTTAAATGACGGACATGAATACTGCTGATTTAAAATTACCAGGTAACTGAACTTGTATATTCTTTTTACAAGTATAAGTGAAATGTTGAGGTAATCACTGGTTGTGAAAATGTGGGAATAACTGTTTTTTTTAAGAAAGGGTGGTAGTTTTTTTAAATATCCGGTAAAAGAAGAAGTCCCCAGTTCATGGACAGGTATGGCAGGGCTTAACAAATTAAAATAAACTCCCCGCTTTACGCCTAACAACATTTCTACTTCAATGCCATTCAATAAAAATCCATTGGCAATATTAACAAAAACTCTCTCCGCGCCGCCACCGCCCAAATCCGGCAAAACAAAAAGTACCTTTTTCAATTTTATCTATTAAACTAAACTATTAATAATCGTGGAAAAGAATGATTTCTTCATCCTTGGGTAGCAGTGAAAACGGACTTGGTCTCAGATAAAAGAAACCTGTTTATTATGATTAAAATAACCGCTGATTACTATTTAATAAGTTGCTTTAAATATTCGCCATACCCACTTTTCTTCAGCTTTTCGGCTTGCTCCATTAATTGTTCTTTATTAATGAATCCCATGCGCCAGGCTATTTCTTCCGGGCAACCAATTTTTAGCCCCTGTCTTTTTTCTATCACCCTTACATATTCGCTGGCATCATTCAGCGATTCAAATGTACCGGTATCCAGCCAGGCAAATCCTCTGTCGAGCACTCCCACTTTCAATTTTTTATTTTGAAGATAAATCCTGTTTACATCTGTAATCTCATATTCACCTCTTGGGCTGGGCGGGATATTTTTAGCAATATTCACTACTTCGTTATCATAAAAATACAACCCTGGAACCGCAAAATTACTTTTGGGATTGG
Organism: Ferruginibacter sp.; assembly: GCA_031424955.1. Taxonomy (GTDB): domain Bacteria; phylum Bacteroidota; class Bacteroidia; order Chitinophagales; family Chitinophagaceae; genus Ferruginibacter. The sequence goes on from JANPIJ010000188.1 coordinate 13,734, forward strand.
TTGGCTTTTCTTCAATGCTTAAAGCATTCAGTTCATCGTCAAAATCAACCACACCGTATCTTTCCGGATCACTTACCGGGTAGGCGAAAATCACCGCGCCATCCGGATCGATGGACCGCTGTAACAATTTACTAAAACCGCTTCCGTAAAAGATATTATCACCCAATACCAACGCTACACTATCAGTACCGATAAATTCTTCTCCAATAACAAATGCCTGCGCCAAACCATTGGGGATTTCCTGTTTGGCGTAACTTATTTTACAACCCCATTGCGATCCGTCGCCCAACAGTCGTATAAACTGAGCCTGGTCATCGGGGGTAGTAATAATTAATATTTCCTTTATACCAGCCAACATTAAAGTACTGAGCGGATAGTAAATCATCGGTTTATCGTAAATAGGCATTAATTGTTTACTTATGCCCATGGTGATTGGATACAGCCTTGTACCAGATCCTCCTGCCAGAATAATTCCTTTCATAATTATCGCTTTTCGTATTGATTTTGGTAGTAATGTTGATAATTACCACTGGTAACGTGATTAAGCCATTCGGTATTGCTGAGGTACCAATCTATTGTTTTGGATATTCCTTCTTCAAACTGAAGGGAAGGCAACCAACCCAGTTCATTTTTTAATTTGGTAGCATCTATTGCATAGCGGAGATCATGACCGGCACGGTCTTTTACATAGGTAATCAACTTTGCCGATTCGCCCTTTTCACGCCCCAGTTTTTCGTCCATTTGTTTGCAAAGTTCTTTTACCAGGTCAATATTGGTCCACTCATTGTGGCCGCCTATATTATATGTCTCGCCAATTTTACCGGTATGAAATATTACATCAATGGCCCTTACATGGTCTTCTACATACAACCAGTCTCTTATATTTTCGCCTTTGCCGTAAATAGGCAGGGGCTTATTATTGATGATATTATGAATACAAAGCGGGATTAATTTTTCCGGAAAATGGTAAGGCCCGTAATTGTTACTGCAATTAGAGATTTTTACCGGCATGTGGTAGGTATGATAAAACGCCCTGACCAGGTGATCGGAAGCAGCCTTGGAAGCGGAATAAGGGCTACGGGGATCGTAAGGCGTTTCCTCTGTAAAAAAACCCTCGGCACCTAAAGAACCGTACACTTCATCGGTAGAAATATGGTAAAATAATTTACCGGTAAAATCAGCTTTCCAATATTCTTTAGCGGTTTGTAATAAGGAGCCTGTACCTAATACGTTGGTAGTAACAAAGGCCAGCGGATCGGTGATGGACCTGTCTACATGGCTTTCTGCAGCACAATGCAACACTGCAGTAAACTGGTGCTCATCAAATAGTTGCTTCAATAACCCGATATCGGTGATATCACCTTTTACAAAATGATAATTTGGATAATCTTCAATATCTGTAAGGTTTTCCAGGTTACCGGCATAAGTGAGTTTGTCGAGATTTACTATTTTGTAGTCCGGGTATTTGGTTACAAAGAGCCGGGTTAAATGGGAGCCGATGAATCCGGCACCCCCGGTGATTAGAATGGATTTTGACATTTCTTTTATAATAAATTAGCGACAAAATTAGTGGTTTATCAAACTAACTACTTGTATTTTTTTATCTTTAATTATTACAGAAAAAAATATTTTAATTATGTTACTGCTTTATTGATTACTGCAGCCCGATTATTGCTAAGACTTATCCGGTCCGCTATAATAATTATTTAACTCACCTTACGCAAAAAAACTTTTAATTAAGTCTTTATCTTTGCCATTGCGGAAAACTTTTCAGACCTATAAAGAGACTCTCTTATCTGTTCGGTAATTTATACCAGGGCTACAGATTTAGGTGATTTGCTATATGCTTCAATAGAATAGAAACCCTACACCACTGAGAGCGAATTAATCTGCTGGCATTTTGACTATACTTCTACCGGTCTTTAAAAGGGGTTAATTTTCTTAGAGCATTTGCAGAAACAGGCGATACTCGGATTGATGGGCATGGCACCGGATTTTGAAAGAGGATTTAATAATATCAATAAATGGAAGTGGGTGGAAGCCAATACGAAATTTGCTTTGGCATCTTCCCATGAGTTTGTATGGTTTTACTCTCAAAGAATAGATTGGTGGAAAAATAAAATTAACGATACGCTGGTTCAAATTCTAAAAAATAGTAAACTTGATTTTAATTCACCTTCAATATTTAAAAATAATCATGCCAGTTCATTTAAACAGCTTGTATTTACAAGAAACAAATTAAATACAGGAAAAGGATATTTTTATTCTACTGATTTGAAAGCACCGTGGAAAACCGAGCAAGTTGCATTTTCTTTTAAATGGGATTCTATTTATAAAAATCTACACATTTTCTTTGCCCATAAAGTTCCCGAATCGATTACTGTTTTCACAAATAACATCTCGTACAAAATCAAGTATAATTACGAATCTATTGTGCGTATAAGTTTAAAGGAATTTAAAAAAGGGAAAATTACTATACTGGCAAAATATAAAAACAACATCCAAGCATTGGGAATGCAAGAGAATATTAATAAATTATAGCCCTAAACTCAGTAAAAGATGTCTTCTTTATTTTTGTTATTGTATCTTTTAATAATCAATAAAAATTGTGAGTTAAACACCCAATATGTTTTTTGAATACCCTGCTGGATCAGTTTTTTCAACACTCTTATTATTTAGCGCTGAGTAATAGTTGAGATGTTCATTTATAAAATTGTTTCGAGAATATGTATTACGATCCTTTAAGGCATTATCCCGGTATTTATTGCGAAGTTCTTTGTTAAAAGCCAATTGCAACAATGACTTGTTAATATTTTCAAGCTCAACTATCACATTATTTGCAGGTTCTATTAAAATTCCATTATAATTCATTTTAATGATATCATTATTCCCTCTTGCATTAAAAGTAACTACAGGAACGCCCATCGACAAAGCTTCCAATGTACAGGTTGGCAAGCCTTCCTTTTTACTTGGAAATAAAAAAATATCTGTAATTGAAAGATATTTATCAACATCGCTAGTAAAGCCAACGTTAATTATATCTCTGCTCGAATTTAAAAAGCTGTCGCCACTTTTACCCAGGCCCGTTTTATGAATGGGGTCAAATCCACCCATTAATATCAATTTAAACTTTCCAGGGTATTGGTTGGTTAACATCTTAAAAGAATCTATCACCAAATTAAATCCCTTAAAATCAACATATCTTCCGGTAAAAGCAATTACGGTAACATTTTCACTTATTTCCAGTTTAACTTTCAACTCATTTTTGGTTGAATCGGAAAATTTTGCAGGATTAAATTTATCAATATCACAACCAAAACCTAAACAATCATATTTTGTTAGTTTTTTACTAAAAAGCTTATTTACCAAATTATAGTCCTCGCTGTTTACTACAAACACCCTATCCAGTCTTAGGAAGCAGAATGTTTCAATAATAGTGAACATAATTTTTCTAATACCTTTACTGGAGTTCATCCCCAGGCCATGTATAGTTGACCAGTACGGATATTCCTTAATTCTGAAAAGTATAGTGGAAAATGTGGCAGTTGTAAAGTGAGCGTGTATTAAATCCGGGTTTATTTTCTTAATTAAGCGCCGTATCTGACTAGCGGCTTTTACCTGGCCCACCCAGGTTGTGGTCCTGGGAATATCTATATAATGAAAATTGATGCCGCGGTTTTCAAAACAAGCTTTATCTTTTAAATTGATCACCTTACTTTTTGAGCAGATTATGTGTAAATCAAACGTGCTATCCCTTGCTATGTTTAATGCAAGTTCTGCCAAAAAATTATTAAAGGCCCCATAATCTGTTATTATTAAAACTAATTTCATCTTCAGTGCTATTATTAATCAACTTGAGTAGATCAAACTGACCATCTTGTTATTTCAATTAAAACTTTCGAATATTCATACTTACTAAAATAAATATAATATCCAATACAATTTGCTCATAGTTCTTTACCCGCTGGTCTGAGGAATGGTCAAAATTTATCGTGCAGGAAAAGCCCGCCTGACATAATTTTATCCTTATCAATCTTAATGTAAAACAAAAATACTCAATAATGTATATTTGAAATTCAGGAAGGTTAAAGAAGGTATCGGATAAAACTAAATTGTTTGCATTATTTGGAGCTATAAGGCACCCGCAAAGCCAATAAGATAATTATAAAAAAAACAGGTGTTTGGTTGCTAATATTCTTAAATCTATCTGACTGAACTATTAAAACATTGATTGCGCATACTTTTAATGTTATTTTAAGCTTAGACTAATATGGCTTGCCAATTGGAAAAGACTGTTTTTACATGCAGCCTAAAAAAAAATTATAACTTTGTCCAAAACAGGCAAACCATCTTTTATCAGAGGCAATGCTATCTCACTTGAAAATTGTGCTTTACGTAAAATGAATAATATTAAGTTTTTATATGCCGTGTTAAGATGCCCAAATTGTAATTCTACAAAACTTATTTCAACTTTTAACCATGATGAATTAATTTGCGAAGGGTGCAAAGTCAATTATCCCGTTTCATGTGAACGTCCCGTATTGCTAAAACCCTCCAATGACGTTTTCAACCTGGATCATTATAAAAATACGAAAAAGAACGTTGGCAAAGCCGCAGCTAAAAATAACTTCAGTCGCTTCATACCCACCACCTCAGTCAACTTATCTGTTGATCGAATCCTCTTGGTTTTAAACAAAATGTTAGCTGCTCGTACAGCTGCCGTAGTATTGGTGGTAGGAGGCGGTCAGCAGAGAGAATGGCTGGATAAACGTCTAGGTTTAAGTGATGCTGTGAATGTAATATATACTGATATTGATGTAAATGCTGATGTAGATATATTCTGCGATGGGCACGATCTTCCCTTTATTGATAATGTTTTTGATGCTGTTGTCACCACAGCTGTATTGGAACACGTCCTATACCCGGAGAGAGTAGTGGCAGAAATCCACCGCGTATTAAAAGTGGGCGGGTTTATTTATTCAGAAATCCCCTTTATGCAACAAGTGCATGAGGGAGCCTACGATTTTACAAGGTATACACTTTCGGGGCATCGCAGATTGCTGAATGGCTTTACAGAAATGGAGAGTGGCATGGTGGCAGGCCCTGGAACCGTGATGGTTTGGAGCATTGAAAATTTTGTGCTCGCCTTTTTTTCAAGGCCTGTTTTACGGCTCGGGGCTAAGGTTTTGGTTAGATTGTTGTTTTTTTGGGTGAAGTATTTTGATTACCTGCTAAAGAATAGCCCTGAAGCAATGGATGGTTCATCCTGCACTTTTTTCTTTGGAAGCAAAAGTGAACAAAGGGTCCCGGATGCTGAAATAATTTCAGGATATGTTGGCGCCAAACATTTAAGCCACACCTGACCATTTTTTTTAAAGGCAGCCTGTTTCAAAATGACGGTTGAAGAACAAAGGAAATTCGTTCATACACCAGGTTTACTGATGCTATCGTATAGGAAGGTCTTTTAATAGCAAGGTATACCCTTTATAAACATCCCTGATTTCTTTAAATCTTCCTTTCACCAAAAGAAGGATTGTCCTGGAAAAAGGTTCGATAATAAATGTACTTAACCACACCAGGGCATACCCCGGATAACTAAAATGTTTTTTAGCGTACTGAAGCCTGCTTCTAAGATATAAGAAAAGCCTGAAACCCTTTATTGACCTGGTTGTACCATTTTCACTGTGAATTGCCCGGATACCGGCGTTAAAATAGGATTTACCGCCGGCTTCACGGAGACGTTTTGAAAAATCAAGTTCTTCGTAATACACAAAAAATCGTTCGTCAAAATACCCGTTTGTTTTAAACACGGAACTTCTCATGAACATAAAAGCGCCTATTACCTGGTCTACATACCTGCTTTCAGTATGATTCCAGTCGGTCATCAGTGTAGCTGGGTTAAAAATATGGGGGGCGATTTTTGACAATCCCGAGGCATCAAAAAATATTTTTAAAGGTGTGGGGAAGCGGGCACAGCTTTTACAGATGTCGCCTTCGTCGTCCAACAGTTGACAACCAAGTACATCCACCGTTTCATTTGTATTCATAAAATCCAGGCAATCCTGCAAAGTATTTGCAAATAACTTTGTATCCGGGTTAAGCAAGAGAATATAAGGTGCCGTACAAAGGCTAAATCCCTGGTTACATGCCTTCGAAAAACCCTTGTTAACCTGGTTTCTGATTATTACTATTTTTTCATTAATAGGAATATTGTCCAGCGATCCATCTGTTGTATTGTTATCGATTATGTAAAGCTTGTTTATACGATCTGCCCCATTTTCCGCAAAAACTGACACAATACAATTCCTCAAAAAATCCCCGCTATTCCAGTTAACAATTACAATGTCCAGCATTTAAAATTTGTTTGTTTTTTACAATAGCTTTTTAAAATATTACCTCTCACTGCTTATTAACATCAGCTATTGAAAGATGAAATGATCCCTAAATTTAAACAGGCAGGAATAACAATCATTAATTTCTGAGATATTTTAAATAAAACAGTTTTATAAATCGAAGGCTATGGCACTTGATACAAACGGCAACCAGGTGTTTAAAGGCGATGATAAAATACAATACATCATCCGTAAATGAGTTCCTGACACAATTTCTGACACATTCCAGGTATATTTCAAAACGAAACAGGTTTTTTTGCAGGTCTTTATCACCTTTCGAATAATTTTGTACAGCAACGGTATCCATCAGGTAGAAATGCATATATTTCTTCCTGAATCTTTCAATAAACTGGTAATCCGCAAAATCCAGTTTAACATTGTCCAGGTATCCCCCCACCTCATTAAACGCTGAAATATTAATTACCATTCCACTATTAACCGGTGAATATTTTTTAAGGGGTAAGATCCCCTCTTCCAGCTTAACAAAATGGCCTACCTTATATTTATACCGGGTAGGCGAAAAAGCCCTGCCATTCTTTAATGTAAGCATTGGGGCAAACAGCTTAATATGATCATATTGCCTGATTGCCAGGTTCAGTTTTTTAATAAAATTAACCGGGAATTGGGTATCCTGGTCAAGCAGTACCACCCATTCCAGGTTCAGCCGGGTAGCCAGTTTAACTCCTGAATTATAAGCTACGCCCAGTCCGGAATTCCGCGAATCATGAACGTAGGAAACACTCAGCCACACGGAATCATTTTTATTTATTATTTGATTTTGCAGGGAATTATCATAAATATACAGGTATGCCTTTTCATTTTCCTGCGCCAATGACTCTACGATGGTATTATAGGATTCGGAATCTCCTATATTACAATTAAATAAAACAAGTATAAAAAACTTCGCCTCCCTATTCATGTTTTATATCTTTAAAAGCGCCACTATTCCAATAAACTTTTTCAGCATCTCCCATTCATGAATTGAGTATTAATATTCATCAAAAAAATTAAAGATAAGGCATCCTGTTTAATCCCTATTATAAAGCTGAAATTTACTTCAGCTTAGGGAGTACTATATACTGCAACTGCCTTTTCCTATTGCTCATATCAAGCCCGACTTTGGAATGGGATCAGGTTTATTATAAAGTGACTTAAAGTGATTTAAAATTTTTACGTAATTCCGATTGCTACCGGACCAGGTATTACAATAATTAGTTAGTACACCCAAATCATTGTTATCACGACTTGGTTTCTTTACTAAAAATCCATATTCTATCTTTGCAATAAAGTCCAATCCGTTAAGAAAGCGGGAAAACCTTCATTTTGAAATTAATTATCTCTTTTTGCTTATTGTTTCTTTTAAACTTCCAGGCTTTTTCCCAAATCGTGGATGTAAAAAAATTTGGTGCCCGTGGTGATGGTAAAACAGATGACACCCGGGCGATTCAGGCTGCGATCAATGCGGGGAACGCTTATTCGAAACCAATTGTGTATTTTCCGGCAGGTATTTATTTGATCGGCTCCTATACCGTTACGCCCGTATATTTTACCAATTACTGCCTAAAAATTCACTCTGGCTTAACATTTAAAGGGGAGGGAATAAAATCTGTAATAAAATTGGGCGATCATCTTTTTGATAAACGGGATACTATGGCAAATGCGCATATTTTTTACGGTGAGGATATTAAAAATGTGCAGTTTACCCGGTTAATCATAGACATGAACGGCGGAAAAAACATGGTTCCTGAAAATATTATTAAAAATAACATGGCGCTATTCGTTGAAAATGGCAATAATATAGCGCTTACCCGTATGACCATTAAAAATTGTTCGGGGCAGAATATGATCGCAATCAGAGGTACCGGGCATGGATTAAGGATAGAAAAATGCATTTTTTACAATGGTGGAAATTATGTTGGTGTTCCCACACCCAATAAATACCAGATAGATTTTTCCTTCATATATACTACCTGGGACAGTGCCACCATCATTGATAACCATATCGAGCAACAAAATGTGGATATTGCATTGTCTAATTATACCGGGGGAATTGAAATGCATGGCTCGTATGGTTATGCCGTTCGTAATACGATCATTGGCTGTTATCCTGCCTTCTTTATCAGTAGCACCTGGCACCCAATGGAAAAAACAATTGTAACGAACAATAAAATTGAAAAATGTCTGAAAGGGATTTCTTTTTGGGTTTGTTATCCCCTGAATAACATTACCATTAGCAATAATACTATCGGCCTTACCCATTCCCGGTTACTAAAGCCGGCACTATTAATTGGTATTGAGGTACCCAATGGAAATATAGAGGAATATAGCTTAAAGAATGCCAACAATGCCGCACTAAGTAATATATCGATCATAGGCAATATCATCACCGCTTCAATGGTTGATACTTCAAAGGATAAAACTGCAGGGCTTGTTTTACATTCACTGAAAAACTCAAGGATTGAAAGTAATAAGGTAATAGGCATGAACTATGGAGGAGTGGTCTTGCAGGGAAGCAAATGGGGTATGGAAAGGGTAATCTTTCATAAAAACCAATTCAGCAATTTCAAGGCAAATAAGGATGAAAAAGCCGTAGCGGCGTACGTGGTGATTACAGATACGTACACCGGTACCAATAAAAACTCTCCCGGGATAAAAAAAATATTTTTTACTAACAATACCTTTACCGGTACTAAGCATACATCGCCCCTTGTTTTGACGAAGCAACAACACGGGAAATTCTTTGGCGCCTTTATTGCGGTACCGGCACGCTCACTGAATGAAATACATTTTGATAAAAATGATTTTTCCGATAAATCGGAGAAAATTGTCTCGGTTCGAATTGATTGAATAAATGCAGGCATTACCGGCTCCTGCCCAAAAACAGTTTATTGAGCACTAAGAATATTTCCACGTGAAATAAAAGTTGCAGCCAAAGAGAAAAAAGGCTCATATACTGATCCTGGAAAAAACTCATCAGTAGCGGGAACAACAAAAAAGAATAATATAGTGTATATCTTAGATTTTTTGTCTTTATTGCCTTGTGATAAATCCAGGTATGGACTGCACCGAAAAAAGCTATCATAAACCATGCATACAACTTGCCAAAGTCACGAATATAAGCACTATAAATCGTATATACATTGGTCGGATAAGGTATAAAAACAAATGGGGAAAGTATACTGCCTACCTTCTTATTAGGAATCATATTTAACTGCTGGCCAATTTTTACAAAAAAACGCAAAGTATTTTCACCGGGGTAACTTGCCTTAACCTTATTCTGCATCTCATTATCAAGGGCAGTAATGGACGATACCAGGTAAATAGCGGTAGTTTCTGAAGAAGCCCGCACGTTACTAGTTAATGAATCCTCCACATCTCCTCCCTTATTATATATCAGTCCGATTAATATGAATAAAGAAATAAAGAAAGACACCAACCCTGCAAACTTTTTAAGGGAGAAACTATTCTTATGTAAATAACTTATGCCTAAATAAATTGCCAGGATGATCATATAATAGAGTCGTCCGGTAGCGAAGACTGAATACACCAATGTACCCACTAAGCTAAGCACAAGCAGCACTTTATTCAGTATACCTCCTTCTTTCAGCGAAGTATAATAACTGATAGCAAATACAACAAATGAAAATGATATAAGGTACTTTGTAAGGCCAATATCTTCTTCCCCAAAACTTAATTCGGTCCTTAATCCCACGAAAAAATTTTCGGCTTGTGAAGCAAGGAACACCCTGTATGAAGCCATAATATATAACGGAAGCCCCCCAACTACAATCCCAACAAATAGTATCCTTAAAGGAAGGCTTATCTTCAAATAAGCCTGGTTAATAGTTGCCTTTACCTGCGGCGATGACCCATTTTTTTGTTCGATGGAAGCAGTCACTATAAAGCAACCAAAGCTAAAACAGATTGTTCCTATTAACATCACGAAGAAGGTCTCCAATGTGATTGGGAATAATTCATTCAGCACAGTTAATCCAAAAATAAGATGAGTAAGCAGAATTGCTGCCCACAAAAAGGAAAACAAAACCGATGGATAAAATAAATTCTTCCCCGCAATAAAATAATTTACCATGAACACGAAGAAGTGAAGCAAAATGAAAATAAGTTCAGTCAATATATTACTCAGCTCGTGCATTGCCAGTTTAAAAAAAATTTAATATCACTAAAAAAATTGGGGTAAATGGATACTCAAAGTTTAACGTTTACAAAATAAGGCCTTATAAGGCACAAATAAGGATTTTACTACCACCGTTATCTGGGAATAGGAGACTAATAAAAGATACATAAAGGCGGAAAATAAATATCCTGCCGGGTACAATAAAGGATTTCCGGACTTTCTAAAAATCCAGTAAAAAATAAGCTGGGTCAAAAAAGCCGTTACAATCATGGCCAGCAAGAAAACACTCTTAAGCTTCAATACGTATCGCTCATGCGCCACTATTGCCAACTGCCACACAAAGGTTCCGGCTATTACAAGGAAGCCCATAACCCTGTATGTGTCAGTATTGGGTATTTTTAGGATCAAAAATAAGAGGTTCGCTCCAAACCACCAGTATAAAATGGTCGCTAATGCAAATCCAGCCAACTCAAACAGGATTATTTTCTTAACCAATTGCCTTATTTCAATTATTTCCCTTTTTTCATAAGCCATGGCAAGTAATGGAAATAAAGAAATGATTATGGGTGAAATGAGTACAGTAATCCCCCTGGACAACAGATCAAAAATCGCCTGGTAATTCCCCTGAGCTTCCGGCCCTAAATTTTTTAAGATCAGGATTTTGTCAACATAGGAAAGCAAATATGCAAAGACTATCCACATAGAAAGTGGCGCCCCGTAGTTGAAAAATCGCCTGGCTAATTTCATGAGACTAAGTTCCGCAATGGGATCAACCGGATCCTTTTCAATTTGTAAAAAAAAAACGCTGGTTTGCCTGCGTAAATAAACTATAGAAAGGGCAAAAGAAACTATCACGGCTATAAACAACACATACAAATAATTATAGTGGGTAAATAGTAAAAGAGTTACCGCAATCAGTATATAAGTAACCGCACGGATGGTTTCTGAATAAATCGTTTTCCTGGATAAAAAACTGGATTGTGCGATAGCCATATATAAGAATTGCAAAGAAATGGTAAAAATGGCTGCACAAAGTAAAATTCCAAATACCAATGTATTCTTCAGGTACCAGGAAAAAACCAATACCGGTACAAAACATATTACTTGTGTAAGGCAAGACAAAGCAATGGACAACCTGGCAAATAACTCTTTATTATTATTAGAAGGATAAAAACGGTAAATACTTTGTGTTATCCAGGTGGTGGTAATGGCATTGCAAATAAGAACTGCATTGTAATAAATAGAAAAACTACCATACCCTTGAGCTCCCAGCAGGTGCTTAAATACCGGAATCGAAATTCCGGCTATGAATGCCGGTAAAATGATACTTATAAGATAATTAAAATAATCTTTCTTAAATCTTAAAAATAAACTCATTATAAAATTCTGGTCAGTTATTTAGTGTAGAGCAAGTAAAATTCCAATAAGGGCATCCTGCAATTGACATAAGATCAGACCATTGATATTCTGGTAATACGACGGACCCAAAGAATGACTACTGTTAACAAAACGGATAAAACGGAAAATAATAACCCGGTCTTTAACTTACCAGGCTTGATCTTTTTCATAGGATAATCAGCGGCATCAATTATTTGCATAAGGGGCATTTCGTTCAAATACTGGAACCGGGCCAATTCGAGATTTTTAAACATTTCTCCATAGGCAGCTCCGTATACCTGCATATTTGCCTGTTGCTTTAATACAGGTACCTGGGAAGCCGAAAATACAGGATTAAGATTGGCATCCTGCGTTGCTGCCCTGGAACTAATACTCGCATTAAGATTTCCCTGCATACTGGCGACCCTCTTTTCCAGTATCTCTACGGTTTCCTTGCTTTTTTTGGTGCGAATTTCCGTGTAGAACTTATTTGTTTCCAGTACCAGCCTGTCAGTAAATTTCTTGGTAAATTTTTCGTTGGGACTAGTAAACTTTACCTCGTAAATACTAAGTTTCCTGTCGGGTTTTTGAGCAATTATTTTAGATTTGGCAATTTTCAGGTAAGTGATGTAGAGTACACTATCCTGGAGATAAGAAAACTTTGATCTATCCAGCCCCACCGGGAAATGAACATTTGCCAGCTTTTTAGCTGGCTTATTTGATAGTTGCCGGTAGTATTCAATGAACGTATAGGGTTTTAAATCAAAGGTATCTACTGATAAGAGAACCCTCTCCACCATTCGCCGGCTGTTAATGATCTCAATGATATTATCCCCGGTAAAAATATCTTTACCGCTTCCTCCTAAACTTAACCCAAATTGTGCGGCCAGGTTCATCGCATTCGCCAATCCTCCCCCGCTTCCTCCTTCATCCAGTGCAAAACTCAGCCTGCTCTCATAATCAGGTTTCTGAAAATAGGCATATAACACGCCGGAAATGCCTGCCAGGAATCCAACGATCAAAAATAGCCACCATTTGCCAACCAGAAAGCGGATGCCGTCCTGAATTCTACTCATATGCAAAGCCTGTTCATTCTCCGGAAGGATTAAGGTATTATTGGTATCTTCTACAATGTCATTCATGTTAGGTTCTTTACTTTATTTACCCGCGTAAATGATCACGTTGGCAATAATCCCAAGTGCGGAAATAACCAATGCCAATTCTCCTATGGATGGCTTATTTTTATTAACCCTTGACTTTTCGGGAACATAAATTTCAGAACCCGCCACGACGGATGGATTACGTTTAATGAATAAAAAACGACTTACCGACTTCAACCTTCCATCCGGGTAAATAACCACCGCCTTGCTTTTTCTTGCATTGTCCATGAAGTTTCCAGCCATACCAATATAATAATTCAACCCCACACCGGGTTTGAAAGGTATTTTGGTTGGATAATAAACCTTACCGGATATTTTTACCAGGTTAGAATTACGCCGGATGGTGATAACATCGCCATCTTCCAACCTTAAATTATCGCCGCTCTCCGGAAAAGATAAGGCCTTGGCCAAGTCAACACTGATAACATCATACGCTTTATAAATGTCATTTTGCACTCCGGAGTTTAAAACAATACTGTCATTATTAAGAATTCTTTGAAAAATTTTCTCTCTTTCCACCCCTGATAAATTGTTTTGGGTATTTCTCCTCAAAGTTACATAGGAACTATCTGCCGAAGCTTTAAAGCCACCGGTTCGTTTAAAAACATCACTTAACCTGTCACCACTTTTATTTAATGTATAAAGGCCGGGACTCATTACTTCTCCCTGTACAAAAACTGCACGTTGACTTGAATAACCAGGCAGTTTTTTTACAATTACCAAATCATATGGTCGCAAAATGATATCCCCGGAAGGGTTGTTTTCATTTAACAGATCTATAATAAAGATTTTGGTTTCATCGTAGTTTATTTTGCTATCGTCTGTATTTCTTAAACGCCTCGAAATTTCAATCCGGGCAGAGTCTCCAAAATCATTTGTGCCACCGGCTGCGAGCAAAACATCCCGCAATGTCAGGTTCTCTCTCCATTCAAATTGCCCGGGCTTTTTTACCTGGCCTTTAATTTCTACGATAAGATTACCCCTAAAATCAAAGATGGAATGCACCACAACAGAATCATCTTTCACCAATACAAGGTCAGTTTGCTGACGCAATACAGAATCAAGGTTTATTGTTACCATACTCGGTGTAAGGTCATTTTTTTTCCGGTAGATGTTTACTCTTTGCCTGTAGGCATCCTCTTTTATACCACCGCCTTTACCCAAAAGATCGTGTAGGGTTATTCCAGGGCGAAGTTCATACGGCCCGGGCCGGAATACCGCACCGGTAATATAAATCCTGTTTTCAAAGCGATCATTTAGCATTCCGACAAAAAAGGCATCACTGCCTTTGGGTTTAAAATTATTGAACTGCCCGGGATCCAGGTCTATCAGTATTTTTTCCTTATCTGTAATCCTGGTAAGGCTAATGGATGCCCTGTAAGCATCATCAGAAAGGTCACCGGCAAAGCGTAAAAGGTCGTTAAACATCTCGGTTTCCAGCATCTCAAATTTACCCGCTCTCTTAACCTTACCTGAAATGGTAACGCGAGTTTTGTAATAAGGTATCCGGATAACATCCCCTTCCCTTAACAAAATATCATCCTTTTTACTGCCCTCCAATAAAAAAGTATACAGGTCAGCAACACGTTTGGGATCATTGCCACGTATTAACTCTATGGTTCTGTAGCTGCCCATATCATTAGGGCCACCACAGAGATACAACAAATTAAATAAGGTTGTAAGAGAAGAAACCGTAAATGTCCCTGGCCTTTTAGCGGCACCTATTACAGTTACCCTTATGCTACGAATCTTTCTTAAGGATATGGTAACCTTTGTTTGTCCCGAATTGATGGCCCGGTAAACGGTAGAACCCAGTTTGGCTTTAATCTTTTCACCTGCTTCTTCTATACTCAGCCCGTTTACATACATAGGCCCCACATTCGGGATATAAATGTATCCTTCTTCATTCACTGTAAGATTGTAGCTTTTTTCGCTCAAACCATACACAACAACGGCCAGCTCATCATCCGGCCCAAGAATATAGTTGGAAGGTGTTGCGATTCTTAAATTAGGTTCAAAAACAAGGCTGCTGGTCGTAAATAATTCAGAACCAAAAATAGTGGAATCGCCTTTATTGACCTGTGATGGAACTATGTTGGCTTCGCTGTTGGGATACCTGCTTTTAAGAGTTGGATCAGTAGCAGTTGGCTCGCCTGACCGGCCGTCTCCATCTGTATCTGAAGCCTTCAGCGACATTCGTGTTAACCGTTTTTCAAGGTCTGTTATTTCCGACTGGGGCAGGCCCTTTTCAAGCAAAAGCCTGTACATGTTTTGTTCGGATATTCCACTTTCAACAGCCTTTTTATAATAAGTTCTGATTTCATCATCGGGTATTTCATTAATATGAACAGAAGAGAGATCTTTAACATTTAGGGAGTTGATTTGAGTAGTTCCGCGTAAACTAAAAAACAAGAAAAAAACACAAATCAAAGAAAACTTGCAGCTGAATTTCATAATAAAGAATTAGAAACTAAACCATTCCGAAAAAAAGTTTATTATTTAAAAATGGCACGAATAAATATGCTGTAAAAAAAAATTTATAACTGAGCGAAAATAGTTAAATATAACAATCCGTGGAAAATTTTTATTTCATTGTTGGTTGGGAGCGGTCCTGCAATTGAAATGCTTGCCAATCGTATGGAAAAACCCCGGATAATTGAAATAAACACGGAAAGATATTTTTATTAACCACATCCATTACCTCACCTTCGGATGTTATCCCGGTACCTATTTTTTTATCGCTACTATAAAGTGATCTGACATGCTGCTATATTGAAGCTTTACATCCATATTGCAATACCTGAAAACATCCTGTAACAGGGCCTGGTTAAATACATGATGATGGATGCACCGGTTATTATAATTATCCTGGCATCTTTCTCTGAACTGGTCATAGGTTCCCGCTTTTGGATCTCTTTTTAGGTCATGCAGTTTCAATATTTCCTCTACATGGCTCATATCATCTTCAGTTATATTATTTTTAAAATCATCCACTAAATGATCAATGGTTGTGTAGGGCCTGTTATGATCAAAATTTGCTATTTTGTTCGGCAGCACTAATAATATAGCCCCACCGGTTTTAATAAGGCGCTTCCATTCTAATAAAGCTTTGATGGGATTGGCAATATGTTCCAGGTTGTTACAGCTTAACACAAAATCATACCTGTCATTTTCAATCTCCGGCATGGATGTACCTTCTGCTATATACTGGTAACCTGTTCTATCCTGGTATTTATAAAAACTACCTTCTGATAATTCACCCTCCCAAACTGTTGAGGAACTGAAATTCACTCCATCCAGCGCTTCTACGCATGAGTAAAGAGGAAGATACCCATTACTTTTAAAAAGGCCGCTCGGGCCACCAATTTCCAGCCCACGCTTTTTTTTAAATACATTTTCCCATTTTTTTAGCTGAGGTATTTTTATGCCCAGAATTTTGTTAGTGATTTTTCGAAAAATAATTTGGGGCGGATAGCTTGTTAATAATACCTTAAGTGCATGAAGCATAGTGAATTTTTATTTAATAACAATTGTGGTAAAAATAGATAAATTTTCTTAATCACTCCTGCTAAACAAATTAGCAGGCATTCAATAACTCTATTACTTTATCCGCCTCATCAAACAGCATAAGCAGGCTTGGCGGTACACTCAATACTTCTTTATGTATTTTTTCACATACCGGCAAACTCAATCTATTCCATTCGGTATAGGCCTGCTGCTTATGGCGTGGTCTGGGATAATATATAAGGGTTTGTATGCCATTATTTGTGAGGTAACCCTGCAAGGCTTCCCTGTCATTCGTACGTTTTACAAACAAGTGCCAAACATGTGCTTCCTGTGTTTTCACCGCAGGTAATACAATTCTAGGATTTGTGATATTATTCAAATAACGATTGGCAATGCTTCTTCTTCTTTGGGTTTCCTGGTCCGCCGTTTTTAATTTAACCCCCAGCAATGCTGTAAGTCGTAAATTGAGGGCAGGATTTAATAGATTCTTCATTTTAAGCGGCTGCCACCTTGTATATCCTTGATTGAAAGCACTATATTTTTAAATTTTTTTGCAAAAATATATTAAAAAACCGGTGCAGGCCTTTAAAAGTATTCAGTACCCCTTTTTTCGAATTTGAGAAGTTAACCCGCCTGGTTGGCACTCTTTGCACCTAATAAATTGTAACCATGACTTTTCTGGCCCCAGTCATTACCTTTGCCGGCAGCGCCCGTCCTCTCTGGCTGGCTATACGAAAATTAACTGTTAGGCTTTATGGGCATTGAATATTTTCTTTTTACCATTTACCTTGTACTAAGTTTTTGGCTGATCCCAAAAACCAACTTCATAACGCATGCCGGGCTCACCAACTTACAAACCAGGCTTTTACTGGCTTTTAAAATGATCACAGGGGTTGCATGTGCATACTATTTTGAGCATCTGTCCACCAATTCGGATTACCTGGCATACAACAATGAAGGAGCCATTCAGTATCAATTACTGCTTTCGAACCCGGTACTATTTTTTACCGATTTTACAAACGACATCCATACCTACGGGTGGGGTGGGCTATTTGAACCAGGTGGTAGTTTCTGGGCCTATATCCGATTTAATTTGTTATATAAATTCATTGCCATGCTAAACCTGGTGACGCATGGCAATTTTTATTTTAACTCCATCATTTTCAGCAGCATTGTTTTTTTTGCGCATATCGCATTTTATCGCATCTACAGCAAAATGTATAAGGGGCAAAAGTGGGGCATTCTTTTCGTATGTTTTTGTTTGCCGTCTCTTTTATTGTATACTTCCTGCATACACAAAGATGGTTTCGTTTTTCTCTGCCTCGGGCTCATTAGTTTTATCATCCATAGGGCGTTATCGGCTAATACATCGTTGCAGGTCAAACATATTTTTTACGGATTGATGGCAATGGTGGCTGTTTTTCTTTTCAGGAATTATGTAATTGTTGCCATTGTACCCGCTATTATTACGGCTTTTTGTTGCAAACTGATCCCTTTTAAAAAAAGATTTGTCATTTTAACCACTTATGCATTTTTTTTCGGGTTGTTCTTTCTGTCGGGCCTTAGCCACTCTTCACTCAATTTGCCTGCCGCTGTTGTAAAACGCAAAGCGGATTTTGCTGCCCTGGCTAAGGGTAACACCAATATCCCCATGAATGAGCTCTATCCAACCATCCGGAGTTTTGTGATCAACCTGCCCCAGGCAATCAATCATTCCCTGTTCAGGCCCTATTTATGGGAATTTTCACAACCATCCGTTATATTAACAGCTCTTGAGCTGTTTGTTTACCAAATGACCATCATTA
This sequence comes from Ferruginibacter sp., assembly GCA_031424955.1. Lineage (GTDB taxonomy): Bacteria > Bacteroidota > Bacteroidia > Chitinophagales > Chitinophagaceae > Ferruginibacter. The sequence goes on from JANPIJ010000188.1 coordinate 32,110, forward strand.
TTTTGATCTTTTATCGCAAAAAGCAGGCTTTCACCGTGCATCCCTTCAATATATTCGCAGGGGCATTTGTATTAAATATGATGCTCATTATTGGTTATACCATTCCCAATGTAGGCGCCATTGTTCGTTACAGAAGCATTTTCTGGATATTCATTATTTGCCCGGTAATGTGCAATATTGATTGGAAAAGACTGTTTCCCAATCGCAAAAACAACACAGGCGCCGCTGAATAATTCCTCCGGCAATCGCTTTGTACTTCAAAAAACACATTGGCTACCCAATAAATATACCCGGTGACAAAGCGAGTTATTACAGGCTAAACATTATCAATTAATCAATTTTCAATTATCCACCAGACCCTTATCCACTAAAAAAGGTCGTTTCCCGTTACCTTTGCAGCCATGCATTACGCTTCAATAGAAAATATCAGCAAATCTTTCGGGATAAGAACGCTATTTAAAAATATCACTTTAAATGTAGAGGAAGGAGATAAAATTGCCCTGGTAGCCCGCAATGGCAGCGGCAAAAGTACCCTGCTTAAAATCATAACCGGTCTGGATACACCAGATGAAGGTACCGTATGGGTACACAAGGACATCAAGGTGGTAATGTTGCAGCAGGACAATGATTTTGATGGCAATAAAAGCATCTGGGACAATGTGCTCCGGCTGGATAACCCTGTTGTAAAAGTGGTGAAAGAATATGAACTTTTTTTAGAGGAGGGCCTGGAAGATATTGACAAACTGGGCGAGTTAATGGCCAAACTGGATGACCTGAACGCCTGGAGCTTTGAAAGCGACCTCAAACAAATACTTGGAAAACTGAACCTGCATCACCTGAATGAAAGAGTAGGCAATTTGAGCGGCGGGCAAAAGAAAAGAGTTGCCCTGGCACAGGCACTGATTGAGGCCGACCTGCACGAAGGCCGTTGTTTATTGATATTAGATGAGCCAACCAACCACCTGGATGTGGAAATGATTGAATGGCTGGAAGATTACCTGGCTGCTGCAAAAGTGACCCTGCTGCTGGTTACCCATGACCGTTATTTTTTAGATGCGGTTTGCAACGAGATTGTGGAAATTGATGAAGAGAAGGTATATGTGTACAAAGGCGATTATGACAACTTTTTAGAGCAAAAAAGTTTGCGGCTTGAAGTTCAGCAGAGCGAATTGCAAAAAGATAAAAATATCTTCAGGAAGGAACTGGAGTGGATGCGCAAACAGCCAAAGGCCCGCACCACCAAAAGCAAGAGCAGGCAGGATGCCTTTGTAGAGGTAGAAGACCGGGTGAAATTGAAAAAAGATGTGGAGGAAGTAAGCCTGCAAGTAAAAATGACCCGCCTTGGCGGCAAGATACTGGAACTGATAAAAGTGCATAAAAGCTATGGCGACCTGCAGATCATGAAAGGGTTTGACTATACTTTTAAACGCGGCGAGCGCATAGGAGTAGTGGGTAAAAACGGCGTAGGTAAATCAACTTTTCTAAAAATTGCCCTGCAGTTGGAGAAACCGGATAGTGGAAAGATCAATCATGGAGATACGGTAGTATTTGGCAATTTCAGCCAGGATGGCCTGGTATATAAAGAAGATAAACGGGCCATTGAATATGTAAAAGACATGGCGGAGTTTTTTCCACTGAATGATGGCAGCAAGATCAGCGCCAGCCAGTTCATGGAGAAATTTGGCTTTTCGGCTGAGCAACAGTTTACACCGCTCAGTAAACTAAGTGGTGGTGAAAAACGCAGGTTACATTTAATGGCCGTGTTGTTTTTGAATCCCAATTTCCTGGTGCTGGATGAACCTACCAATGATCTTGACCTGCAAACCCTGCGTACACTGGAAGAATTTTTAATGGAATACCCCGGCTGTATTTTAATCGTTAGTCACGACCGTTACTTTATGGACCGTATGGTTGATCACCTGTTTGCTTTTGAAGGCAACGCGGTTATCAGGGACTATCCCGGTAACTATTCGCAATATAGAGAAGCCATTGCCAGCGGTAGATTAACAGACGACCGGCAGATTATGAAACAGGAGCCAAAACTGGCAGAACCTGTGCCAGTGATGAGTTCCGGTTCAAACGGGCAAAAACTATCCTTCAAGGAAAAAAGAGAACTGGAATTGCTGGAAAAAGAAATGCCGGACCTGCAAAAGGAAAAAGCTGCCCTCGAAATAAAGATGAATGAGGGAAATCCCGGCTTTGATGAATTGCAAAAAGCTGCGGAAAGAATTGGAGTGATTGTACAGTTACTGGACGAAAAAGAAATGCGCTGGCTGGAGTTGAGTGAAAAGAATTAGAAGGAAAATATATTTTAAAGTTTACAATACAGTTTGTCGCTGAAACAGGCATGCCGCTTTAAAATGCACGCTATTTCACTATTTTGTATATGCGTAATATGAAAACATACCATTTACCTGTTGTAGTAGAAACTGATGAAGACGGCTTCTTTATTCTTTCATGTCCACTTTTTAAAGGCTGTCATACTTATGGTAAAACAATAGATGAGGCATTGGACAATCTTAAAGAAGTGGTGGAAATCTGCATCGCCGAACAACCTATACAAGAAGAAAATAAATTTATTGGTATTCGTGAAATGGAATTTAAAATACCTGTGAGTGCATGAGTGAGAAATTCCCTGTTATTAGCGGTAAAGACTTTATAAAATTGCTGGAAAAAATTTGATTTACAGTGATTCGTAATAATGGTTCCCATCATAGAATGAGGCATGAAGATGGACGCATTACTACCATCCCAGTTCATAAAAATGATCCTATCCCCAAAGGCTTACTTCGTAAAATTCTGCGTGAAGACATTCAAATTACTCCTGAAGAACTCAAACTTTATTTGTAGCCTTCTCTTTCAAAAAATTATAGCATATCCATAAAGTATACCTCCTGAAAGAATAATCTAAGAACCTGAGTGAAAAGAATTAATTATCTTCCTCTCCATTTAATGAAAATCTCCTCTAATGAACCAACGATTTTATTCGCTTGATGTATTTCGTGGTGCCACAGTGGCATTGATGATATTGGTAAATAACCCCGGTAGCTGGGGCCATATTTATGCGCCGTTGGAACATGCCCCCTGGCATGGAGTAACTCCTACTGATTTGGTGTTCCCTTTCTTTTTATTTGCTGTTGGCAATGCCATGGCTTTTGTATTACCCAAACTGGAAGCTGCCGGTGAAGGGGTGTTCTGGAAAAAGATTATCAAACGTACCATCCTTATACTGCTGATCGGGCTATTTTTAAACTGGTTTCCCTTTATTAAATGGGAAAACGGGGCGATCGTTGGAAAGCCATGGGCATATATTACAGCAGATGGCAAAATACTGGGGGTTAGAATTTTTGGCGTATTGCAGCGCATTGCCCTTTGCTATTTTTTCGCATCGGTTATTGCGCATTATTTTAAACAGCGTGGCGCTTTTGTGGTGAGTGCATTCTTATTATTGGCTTATTGGTTTGTATGTGTAGCGGCCAACCCGGCCGATCCATATAGCCTGGCAGGTTGGTTCGGAACAAAAATTGACCTTGCCCTGGTGGGAGAAGCACATATCTATAAAGGGGAGGGCTTATCATTTGACCCCGAGGGATTGATGAGTATACCCGGTGCCATTGTACAGGTGATATTCGGGTACCTTGCCGGCAGTTATATTCTGCAAAAAGGAAAAACACACGAGATGGTAAACGGACTTTTTGTGGCAGGTTGTGTACTGGTATTTGCAGGCTATTGCTGGGATATGGTCTTCCCGGTTAATAAGAAAATATGGACCAGCAGTTATACCATTTACACTACCGGGTTAGCCTTGCTAATTTTATCCGTGATGATTTATGTCATTGAATTTAAAGGGTGGAAAGGCTGGTGGAGCCGTTTCTTTGATGTATTTGGAAAGAATGCGCTGTTTATTTTTGTAATGAGCGGCGTATTGCCCAGGCTGCTGGCATTAATCAGGATACCCGGTAGCATTGGCCCTGATGGCAAACAGAATTACCTCTCTCCTTTCAGTTGGTTTTATGAGCATGTATGCAAAGCTATACTGCCGGTGGAGCCTAAAGTTGGCTCACTTATTTATGCGCTTTGTTTTATCACCATGATGTGGTTCCTGGCCTGGATACTGGATAAAAAGAAAATATATATTAAAGTGTAACCGCAATGGCGCTGGTTCCATCAAATGTTTCCACGATGTAGGCTTCCGGAATAATATCAAACCGCTGCTGGTATTCCATGCTGGCATCTTCAATAAAATTCGCAACGCCATCTTCCGCTACTATGTTGATGGTACAACCGCCAAAGCCACCGCCCATTAGTCTTGCACCAATTACTGCGGGGTATTTCTTTGCCTGCTCTACTAAAAAATCAAGTTCATCACAACTCACTTCATACAATTTACTCAGGCCCTCATGTGTTTCAAACATCAGCTTGCCAAATTCTGCCAGATCATTTTCCTGTAATAATATTGCGGCCAGTTGCGTGCGGCCAATTTCTTCTACCACAAAACGACAGCAATTATACACTTTCGCATCCATGGCTGCTTTCCCTTCTTCCATCTCCGATACATCTGTGATATCCCTGAATGACGCTATGGGCAGACGGGTCTTCAAAATCCGCATGCCTTCCTCACAACGCTGGCGCCGGATATTATATTCCCCCGAAGCCAGTGAATGATGCACTTTCGAATTGATCAATACAATTTTATACCCTTTTAATTTCAAAGGAAAATAATGAAACTCCAGGCTCCTGCAATCCAGCAATATCACATGATCTTTTTTGCCATTCATATTGGCAAACTGGTCCATAATACCACACTTCACATTGGGATAATTATGCTCCGCACGCTGACACAATAAGGCAAGTTCTACCCTGTTCAATCCCACTTTGTACATTTCATTCAATGCAAAGGCCAGTCCGCCCTCTACCGCCGCAGACGAACTCATTCCTGAACCTCTTGGTATATCACCGCCAAAAGCGCAATTGAATCCCCGTACATCTACTCCTTTTAACAAAAATTCATTAACCACACTCAACACATAATTTCTCCAGCTGTCATTTATTTTAATGTCGTGTATATTTATGGTAAAACGTTCATCAAAATCCACTGCGTAAAAGTGAATTTCATCCGTTTGATTTTCTGCGATAGCATAATATACGCCCTTGTTGATTGCGGCAGGCATTACAAAACCATCGTTATAATCAACATGTTCTCCAATGAGATTGATGCGGCCCGGCGAAAAATACAGTTGGGGTTGACCGGCGAAATTTTCAGTAAACTTTTTCAGGACATTCTTTGCAAGTGTGTTCATTCAGCTAAATTAGGGAAGTGATTTTATAGGTGGTTGTAAATATTATATTTTCTCCTGGCTGCAAAGTTATCAATCCCATCCCATTATTAAATGCATCCGGGGCGGCACTCAGGTTTTCAATTGCAATGCTATCCCGGTGTGGTGGCGTATATATTTGCAGGTAGGGGTAATGTTTATCAGGCCGTATTTCTATCTGTATATTTTTATTCGCATCCCGCAATACGCAAAGCGGCTGGCATTCGGAAAAATTTAAGGTAAAGCAATGATCCAATTGGGTATTACCAATTTTCTTTAATGACCCGAATTCCTCGTATGGCAGCAACTCACCCGTTGGCAGCAATGCCTCATCAAAAACTACCATTTCCTTACTTTGAAATTCCAACTGTAGTTCATCAATTTTTCTTCCCAGCGTAAAATAGGGATGCCATCCATCCTGAACCGGAATCAGGCCTTCATCCCTGTTGATGATTTCGGTAACAATGGCAAGATGGTTGTCTTTTTTTAAATGGTAAGCTACAATGCAATCATACAGAAAAGGATACCCTTTATCAGTGCCGGTATATTCATATTTTACAGTAACTCCTGCACTTAGGTCGTCGGCAAACTGCTCCAACACGTCAAAATCCGCATCATACAATAAGCCATGAAGGGCACTGTTGTTTAATAAAAACTTTTCGATGGTATATTCCTTTTCTCCAAAATGGTAGGCAGCATTTTTAATCCTGCAGGCGAAGGGGGATAATTTACAACTCTTAAAGCCTTTGGAAGTCACATTGTCTGCAAAATCATCCTTACTATCATAATGATCAATTACATTTAAAGGTGCGTCATTATGTATAACCGTAAATGAGTGGAGAATAGCGCCACAGGAAGGCACAATTTCAACAAATGTATTAGAGGACACATCTCTTAATACAATCTTATCCATCCCATTCTCAGTGATAGCTGATGTTGCAAACATGAGGATTAAAGTTGAGTAAATATTGCCAAACCACCTATCGGAATACCGATCTGCCTGTTTAGATCTTTACGCAAGATAGTATTTTATATAGCCGGAAAAATACTACGCAAAATTCAATTTATAGATTCTTGCCACTTCAATTAGCTCAGGAAGGTTATTTACGCCTAATTTTTCAAAAAGCCTTGCCTTATGCGTACCAACCGTGGAAGAATTGATAGAAAGCAAATCAGAAATTTCACTCCCGGATTTGCCTGAAATTAATAAGTTAGCGATTTCAAATTCCCTGGCACTTAACTTATCAAAAGGATTATTGGGTTGCTGGCTGCCAATTTCCGCAGCCAGTTGTTCCGCAAGGTTTTCACTGATGTATTTGCGGTCGTTCAAAACAAGCTCCACCGCTTTTTTTAATTCCGTTAACCCTGAGTTCTTTGACACAAAGCCCATTGCTCCCGCTTTTAAAAACCTTTTTGCATATACGTTTTCCGAACTCATAGAAAACATCAGCACCCTTATATCTGAGTACCTGGTCTTTATGTATTCCATTAACCCTGCGGTATCAGTATCCGGCATTTGAACATCCATTATCACCAAATCGTATTTATGGGCCTTTAACTGGCTCAAAGCGGTTTTTTCATTATTCGCCTCAAATATTTCACAAGGCTTAAATAATTCCTGCAACACATTTTTTACACCGGACCTTACAATTTCGTGATCGTCTATTAACAAAAAGTTTTTCATGAGTAATTTTTATCGGGGTTAAATAAAGTTAAAGCAGTTGTAATTAAAAAACGTAGACAAGTTTCTATGACGGTGCAGTTTATTTACTACCTCGTTCTGCAAGCCAATGATACATATTTGCAAATAATTTAAATATGAATTTCAAAATCGAAAAAAAGGAGCAATTTCTTAGTAATAAGGGATAAATTTCAGCGCCATGGCTGATTGAAGTCGCCTTTGCTGTAATAAACAGATATAATAACAATCAGTATCTGATGCTCGGCCGTACTTTTAATAAAATTAGTTAATTTATAGTATTATTAGTGATCTTTGTTTAGGTGCAATCCAAATGATCCCTGGTTTTGGAGAACAACAGCCAGAGTAAATGGCCGGGCTTGATGTACTTACAAGCGCCCCAGTCTACAAATGGAAACGACCACTTGAATTGCAACCCGTTATTTTGAACCAGGTATTCTTAAAATCCAATAAACACAACCGTTTTAATGCCTTTTAACAAAATTGAAAAGCCTTTAAAAAGCAGCTATCCTGTTTCGAAAAAGACTTCTTTTCCGTTTATTATAGTGATTGGATTTTTTGATGGAAGTGTAACAATACTCCGTAGTCTTCTGTTACACCTGCAGGCTGAAAGGCATAATGCAGCAATTCTTATTGTACAGCAATCAGCAATTTTACTTAAGAAGGTGCTGGTACAATCCCTCGCCGGTCAAAATTCACCCCTTGTTGTAGCTGCTACCAATGGTTCAGTTTTAAAAAGCAATCAAATATATTTAGCCCCTGCCGGTAAACACATAACGATCAGTAAAGGCAGGATAGTACACTGCAAACCCGGCATTGGTGAAAGTCCCACTCCGTTTATTGACCAAGTATTTCAATCATTGGCTGTTGATGCCCGGGAGCAGGGCATTGGAGTGGTTATTTCTGCGAATAGTGCAGATGGAGCGGCGGGCTTAGGATTCATTGAAAAGCAAGGAGGGCTGGCAATTTTTTTCAGATCAAATACAGGTGCAGAAAATACGTTAGATTCTCATTACACCAATATGTGTGCAGCAATCAGCAATTTTATTTTGCGCCAACCACCTGATAATAAAGTGAACCAGAAAGAAACAAAACGCCGGAAAGCAACTCCTGCAATAAATAATGATCTTAAGGCGGAACCCACCAATATCACCCATCACAGTTTAGCTGCAGCATACAGTG
>JANPIJ010000189.1:0-9453 GCA_031424955.1 Ferruginibacter sp.
TGTCATCAATAAAGCTGATGGTGATAATATTAAAAAAGCAAAGCTTGCACGAACGGAATTCAATCGGGCTTTGCATTTATTTCCAGCTAAAAAATCGGGATGGATTCCTACTACTGCGACTTGCAGCGCGATAACCGGTGACGGTATTCCTGAAGTTTGGGAAACGATTTTAGACTGTTTTGAACTCCTAAAATCTAACGGCTACTTCAGCGAAAGACGCCAAGAACAAAATCAGTTTTGGATGATGCAAACGATCGATGAACAATTGAAAATGCAATTCTACAACCATCCAAATATTATTGATTTACTGGAAACCAATAAAGAAGCGGTACAAAACGGAGTGATTTCTCCATTTGCAGCCGCTCAGAAATTATTGGATGCGTATATGAAACCGTAATGTTCTTTGCGAGATTTTTATCCAGGCATGGGCACAAATAAAAAGCGGTTGCAACGGATCATACATGACCATGTGCAACCGCTAAAAAATTATTGAATTATCGCTTAATTACACGCAGCGTTTTTACATTTTCACCTTGGGTGATGATGACATTGTAAACTCCAGACGCATAATGTTCGCCAAATCGCAGTTCATGTAGATCAGCCTCCTTAGCCTGATTTGTTGCGATTAGTCTTCCCATCATATCATATATTTTAATTTCAAGACTTTCCTCGCTTGCCGTATTGATATCTAGATTGAAATCATCCGAATACGGATTTGGGTAAGCAACCACTTTGAAATCCGTAGCATCTGCTGCCGCTTCGGCTTGTGTACTAAAGGTTGGACTCGTTGTGATTGTGCACGTCGGACCATACAAATCCTGCCCGCCAAAGGTTTGCCACACACCATTCAATTGTATTTGAATACTAACCGCATAAGTAGCATTCGGCGCCCGTATTATCGCAGGAACAAATGCGCTGCTTAAGTTAAAACCAGTTGGTCCAGGAGCCGGCAATTCCAAAAAGCTGATTCTTCCAGACCCGTCAATCACTTTTACGCGATATGCCGTTACTGTGTAACAAAAAGTGTTTCCTACTGGATTGATAAAGATGGTAGCCCAACGTGACGAAACTGTGCTGCCGCAAGCCGAAGCTATTAGCGAAGTAATGATTCCAGCCGGCGTAGTGATATTGCAAGGCGGACCATAAGCCTGCCAAAACCCATTGACTTTTCTGGCTACCCGAACCGAATAGGTCGTATTGAAAGCAACGCAAGGGAAATTATACATCGTGCATTTGTTGAGCTGTACCGCAGGTGCAGTGTCGAATGTCCGAACGAAACCACCTACGGAAATTTCAAAGCGATAATTGGTAGGAACGCCAGCTGCGGTGGTAGCGAAAATGGTATCCCAAAGCGACGTTAAAGTAATGCCACATTGCGATGGAATCACTTGCACTGTGGGTGTAACTTCATCAATAGTTCCGCTGCAATTATCATCAATACCGTTTCCAGGAACTTCAACATGGTTCGGATTTACATTTGCATTAGAATCGTTACAATCCGTTCTATCCAAGATATAACCTGTGGGTTGCGAACAGGAAACAATTCTGACGCTAGGATTTCCATATCCATCTCCATCTAAATCTTGATACCATCTTGTTGCAGTAATTGTACGAATGGTCATTGTTACAATTGTATTACTTACGCATTGTCCTGCATTTGGTGTAAAAGTATAGGTTGTTGTCGCAAGAAGATCAAATACTGGCGACCAAGTGCCAGTAATGCCATTATTGGATGTTATTGGTAGGGGTGATATACTTGTTGTAGAACACAACACGGGAACTTGTGTAAAAGTTGGTGTAAGTATCGGATTTACCGTAATCGTCAAAGTTCTAGGCACAGCACAATATCCGCTATTTGGTGTAAAAGTAGAAGTTGTCGTTGTAGTATTACTAAATGCCGGCGACCATATTCCCGGAATACCATTTTGTGATGTGTTTGGTGGTGGAATTAATGTAGCACCTGAGCAAATCGGTTCGATTGGAATAAAAAGGATGTCTTGCACAGGATAGACCGTAACACTCTTGGTAGTTGTCGTGGCACATTGCCCAGCTGCAGGTGTAAAAGTGTATACTGTTGTTGTTAAATTGAATGGGGTTGTCGCGTTATTAAATGCTGGCGACCAAGTTCCGGGAATTAAGTTTGTAGATGTAGTTTGCAAAGGCGAAGCTGTGGTTAACGTACAAACATTTGGAATCGGATTAAAAGTCGGTGTTACAATTGGGTTAACAACAATTGTCATCGTTGTAGTCGTTGCACATTGACCAGCATCTGGCGTAAAGGTATAGGTTGTAGTTGCCAAATTATTTACTGCTGGCGACCAAGTTCCTGTAATAGCAGTAGGGTTCGTTGAACTAGTAGGCAATGGCGCTAACGTAGTGCCAGAACAAATCGGTCCAACTTGAGTAAAGGTTGGAACTGTACTTGCATTAGTATTAACCGTGATTGTACCTGATAATAAAAATCCGGCACCTTCATCGATAAAATTTACAACGGCTCGAATTTTCCATACTCCATCTTGAGTTGACGGAAAGACTGAATTAGGTGTTGATACTGATAAAAAACGAGCACCATTACTTCCTATTGTCACATTTATTGGACTTGTTGTTAAATCAGGTCTCACAAATTCAAAGCTTACCAATGCATCATCGTAGGCTACGGTCAAATTATAATCAATAGTAGTAGTTCCGACACCCACTGTAAATGGTCGTTCAAAAGTGTATATCCCTATTTGGCTAACAAGAAATCTTGGAGCACCGTAGTGATTAATCCAGCCAGCGTTTGTTGATGCTACTGGCGTTACTTCCCAGAAAGGTGCAAAATAATTTGAGACCAAAGCAGGCGTTCCGGGCGGATTTGGACTACTTGCTATTTGCCAATTTGGGTCGACTGTTCCGGCTGCTAAAGCATTTCCAGCATTATCAATACCTGTACTTACATTTATAAATTGAGAAGTTATTGTTGGAACTATTGTTAATTCTAATATTTCTGTATCACAACCATCAACATAGGTATACGTTCCAGACGAAGTGTATGTATTACCATTTGCAGCCCAAGTATAACTATCACAAGCTGTTAAAGTAGTTGTATTTGTAAAAGAAGGAACAAAATTTATAGTCAATGTTGTAGTAGTGGCACATTGTCCGGCATCTGGCGTAAAAGTATAGGTTGTTGTAACTAAATTGTTATATGCTGGCGACCATGTCCCAGTAATACCATTTTGATTGTTTGAAGTTGTTGGTAAAGGTGGCACCGTTGTATCACCCGAACAATACTGATTATAAGGAGAAAATGTTGGCGTGATTAGAGTTGTGCATGGGTTTGTCGTAGGACAAGCTGGACAGCTCAAATTATATGTTGCTATAGTATCTTCAATGAAACTTGCATTGGAACTTGCAAATCCTACATCGTCAACTTGTATGCAAGTTAAATTAGGATTTTCTTGACATCTCAATAATATTAAATTCCTCTTATTTGTGATATCTAAACAATATAAAAGATTCGTTGCACAATTAAACTTTGATAAATCAGTTAAACCGGTCAAATTTAAAGTAGTCAATTGATTTTCGAAACAGTAAAATTCAAATAGATTTGATAATCCAACAACATTTAGACTTGTTAATCCATTTCTTGAACAATCTAAATATTGCAAATTTGGAAATGCGCTAAAATCTAGATTAGTTAAGGCATTATCATAACAACTTACATAAGTTAGATTGACACATCCTGTTAGGATTAAAGAACTCATATTATTATCTGCGCAATAAAGGGTATTCAAATTAACCAATCCAGTTAAATCCAAAGTATTGAAACCTATGTCGCTGACATCCAAAAACGTTAAATTAGTAAAACCTTGTATTCCTGTAAAATCAGCAATATTACTAAACCCCAAAGATAAACTAGTGACAACAACTGCATCTGAATATGTTATACTCCCATTTCGTATTGGATTTGTATCTATGCCTAAAAAAATAAGTTCATCTTCAAAAAAAGGATCCGGAATTGATATTGGTGGTTGCGAATACACATTCATTCCTATCAACAACATTAAATAAAATAATAATTTTTTCATGATTTTTTATTTTGTTTCCCTACTCTTCGTATGGCTTTTCGGGTCGCGCCAGTTTAATTCTCTTTATGGTAAATTGTTTAAGATGGTTTTCATTTGTGCGGCACTAACTACGGTGGTTTCGCTTTTACTAAAAGTGACTTGTTGGTTATTAACAATTGTAATGGGTTTGATAGCATATCTAAAGCTTCCGTTTTCTTCGGCAAGAAAAATAATATTACACTGCAATCCAATGGAGTACTTCCCACCTAATCCGCCTAATGAATTTGGTCTGGTATTGGTTGACAAAAACAAAGTACTTGCGTTTACGTATTCGGTAGGTATGTTTACAGTAATTTCGGTTCTTGGTCCAATGTTGGGTAGTTTATCATAATTAAACCAATCAAAGTTTGACAATAATGTATTGTACTTGTCAGGGGTTGTGGTTAAATAAAAATCGACTCCTTGCGCCACTGCCCAAGTTAAGTTTCCAGCAGCATCAATAGTTCCCGAGAAAGGTTGCATACCTGTTTGCGTTCCTCCAGTTAATGAAGTTGGCGTATTGATTTGATAATAACAAGTTGAAGTAAGCGCAACACCGCCTTGTTTAACAGACACTTTAAACTCACCACCAGAATCCATCGGAACTAAATCACCATTAGTATCGATACCTAATGTGGGCTTGTTCGTGATAGCCATTGTACCCCGATCATAAAGTTCAATAAACTCTAAGTCTACATTTCCTGTTACTGGGTTTCCGTTTTTTCGCAAACATGTTCCATCGATAACTACTGTTGTTCCGGCAGTTGAAGTAAATGTATACGTTGAGCCAGCATCAAAAGTTGCCGTTTGCTTGATGTCATCTAAGTTTGAATTAAATAACGAATTTAAGGCAACTGCCGTCGGAACATAAGTTGTGTTGGTATCTTCATCGTCTTTTGAACAATTTACCGACATCAATACAAGTGAAAAGAATAATACACTAATGCCTACGAATTTTAAACTTTTTTTCATAATTTTTCGTTTTATTTTGTTGATTTTATGATGGCTTTTGAGATTTCGCCGTTCTTTTAATTTACTTTAACAAATATTAACATTGTCACTAAATAAAAAATCCCTAAATCGTGGGATAAAGGGATTTGAATATGTAAGAAATTGTACGACTAGCTTTTTACATTTTTATAGTAGAATGCAATGGCTTCACCCAATGATGAAATATGAAGTTTTTCGTAGATACGCTTGGCATGGGTATTTACCGTTGCATAGCTAATGCCCAATTTGTCTGCCGCCATTTTATAGGATAGTCCTTCAGCAAGATGAGCAAGCACTTCGTTTTCCTTTGGCGAAAGTGGGTTATTAAATGCTTTGGGAATAAAATAATCTAAGACCTTTTGAGCAATGGCTGGATTCATAGCTGCTCCACCTTGACTGACTTCTTCAATGGCTTGAAGAATTCGCTGTGGCTTGTCGTTTTTAAGAATATAACCACTTGCGCCATTTTTAATGCAGGTGAATATTTTTTCACTATCGTCAAAGGCGGTTTGCATTAAGACTTTTATTTCGGGATGATGACTTTTTATTTGGCGCAAACCTTCTATACCATCAACTTCGGGCATATTGATATCCATCAAAACAACATCTGGATAAAAGATTTCTATTTCTGAGAGTACATTAGCACAATTCATCGCTTCACCAACAAACTTGAGTTCATCATTGAAACTGATTAACGCTTTGAGACTATCGCGCCTTGCCGTACTATCATCATATATAAAAATCCGAATTGCCATAACACAAATGTAATTCAATTAGTTACGAATTTTTGTCCCTTAATTTAGTTACACGGAATAGATGCCGAAAGCACGGTTCCGCTTGTTGCACTTGAAATTATACTGAAGCTACCATCTAATTCTGCAACTCTTTTTTGCATATTAACGATACCATTGCCTTTTACTACTGCAGGATCAAAACCAACGCCGTTATCAGAAACGATAATTTTTAAAGTGTTGCTTTCTATTTCTAATACAATCTCCACCTGTGTTGCTTTACTATATTTTGCGACATTATTTATAGCTTCTTTCAAAATTAGAACGATATTCTTACGAGCGGTAATATCGCTTATTTTCTTATCTACTATAGGATCAATTTCAATTTTGTAATGTATGTTGGTTGACCCCAAAATATCATTCGCAAAATTTTTAATTCTGGAACTCATGGTCATAAATTCGTCTTTACCTGGTTTCATGCTCCAAATAATATCCCCAATTTTATCTGCGATATTTTGAGATTGATTTTCTATTTTTTCTAAAATGCGTTGGGCTTCGTTTGGATTTTTCGAAATTAATCTATTGGCGACCGCGCTGTTAATCTGTAAACTGCTTAGCGTTGCTCCAATATCATCATGCAAATCTGCAGTAATTTTATTGCGTTGCTGTTCAAGCGCAAGTTGTTGTTGAAATACGATTTTTTGTCTGGCAAGTCGGCGTCTGTAGACAAGATATAATGTGATCACAAGAACATATCCAAAGATCAAAACCCAAAACCAGACTTTTTTATAGAATGGAAAATCAATTGCAATAGTAATCGCTTTTTGAATGATCACTTTATTTTCAAATTTATCATAAACACCTAATTCTAGTTTATAAGTATCGGGTGATAGATTTACCAAATCTATAGTGCAATCGGTTTTTTTATAAATCCATTTAGACTTGTTTATTCGATATACTATCGGTGATTGTTTGCCTTTATAAATATTACAAACTATAGCATGAATACTGACATTATTTTGATTGGATTCTAAATTTAATTCACGGATGAAATCGTTATTCGTGTTTGAATGTAGATTTTCTTGATTGATTAAAATTTCATCAATATATACTTTCGATTGATAAAATGCATTATCATATTGTAAGGGTGGTTTAAAATAATTGAAGCCTCGCATTCCTCCAAAATACAAAGTGCCATCGGTAGCTTTATAATACGATCTATTATTAAAATCCCAATCTTGAATACCATCTTCTTTGGTGAAATTGATGATGTTATAATTGTTTCCGTTAATATAACTCAATCCACGTTGATGACTTGCCCAACAATTTCCTTTTTCGTCTAGTAAAATTCCGTAGATGTATGTACCTGCGAGATTATTATTAGCATCTATTTTTTTGATCATTTTAAAATGAGAATCCAAAACCAAAATACCATTATTGGTCCCAACCCATATCACACTTTTAGTAGTATCTTCCTGAAAGTAAAAAGATTGGATTTCGTTTAAAATACTATTTGAATGCAAAATATTGAATTTCGCATCCAACTGATACAGGGAAGCTTCTTGATTTAAATAAGATACTAAAATCCTATTCTTTGAGATGGGATTAATTTTAAATGGATTCTGTTTTGTCTGATTCGCTAGCTTTTTTAGTGCTTTCTCTTTTAAATCGACATGGTATAATCCGCTTTGAAAAGAGCATACCAATTGATTACCCAATAATACGATGTCTTGCAATACTCCTATGTCAAGATTTGCAGAAAGCGTAGCATAAAAATTAAGCTGTTTTTTGTAATCTACCTGGTACAACTCAATAATATGATTGCTATTTTGAATGATCTTCCAAACAATCTTATGCTTAATATCAGTTGTATTCTTTATTATTGAACCAGTCCTATTATTTACTTCTATTTTTTTAAAGTGTTTTTTTTCTTTGTCAAATACCACATCGTCTTGAACTAAAATAGTACCGTCCACAAACTCTGAAAAATTGCCAACACCAGAACTAAACAATTCATTACTACTTGAAATTTTATTAAGAAACGGCGGATTAAAATCTAAAACAATTTGCCCAAAGCCATCCCTGCAAATCCATAGTCTATTGACCTTATCAAAAGAATAACAGTATGATGTTTCAAAATTTTCATCTAGTTTTTGAATATATAGTACTTTAAAATCCTTACCATATATTTCAAATTTTTCTTTGTCTCTTAAAACAATTATCTTTTTATTAACTGCAATGCCTTCAACGCCTGACTTCTCTTGTTTTTTTTCAATGACACCCGATACACAATCAAAAACCAATAAACAATCATTAGTCCCTATTAAAATTGTGTTGGTGTATTTATCATAACTGGCAGAGAAAATTGTGAGCTTGTTAACTAACAGATATTGCTCCAAATACCGTTGTAACTTTAATTTCTTGGTATCAAAAAAAAGCAACCCATTAGGGTTTATAATCCACAAGTTATCATTGATATCTACGAAAGGAACACGCGTAAAAATGGGGTTTTGCGCATTGTCATAAATATGAAATGATGTGACTTTATAACGGTTAGAAGTATTGTAAACTTTAGAAGTATTTGCTTTTAAATTATAAGCAATAATATTAAAATCTTTATCATGACACCATATTATACCATGAGCATATCCTATTGGAAGAACAGTTTGGTCTTTGCCTTTTGGAAATAGGAACTTTACATTAAATCTATCTTTTTTTCGTACGTAAACATACAATCCATTGGGACTGCCTGTATAAATATTATGCCCATCATCTTCCGCAAAACCATATCCTTGTTGTAAGTTCTTACAGTTTTCAAAGTATTGGTCTTTTTTATAAACCTTGATATAATTACCATCATAACGATTAACAGCATCGTTTCCTGTAATCCAAACAAATCCTAAACGATCTTCATATCGAAAATAATTGGAGCCTTGGGATAGTCCGTCATCTTGAGAAAGCTTTGAAACAGAAAAATCAGAGATAGGTGCTTGCGCACGAATTGTATTCCAAAGAAGGGAAAAGAGCAGAACAAAAAATATTTGGCTTTTACTACTGATACTGTTACAATTAGAATTTTATCAAATATAAATAAAAACAGTTGCCAATTTATGAAATATCAAAATTAGCAACTGTATCAGTATTTTTTAAAAACAACGTTACTCCTCGTAACGCTGCACTTCTCGGTCATAAAATGCATTTGCCTGTTCAATCAAACCCTCCATTTCAGCGTTGAGTTCGGTTTCGTCAAGATCTTCCACTTCCTCTAAAAATTCAACCTCATCGTCTTTCAAATTAATGATAAACCGAGGATAATCAAGGTGAATGATGAAGATGTCTTCGGGAAAATCGGTGTTGTCTCCGAGGAGAAATTTTGGTAATTCCATGGTGTTGTTGATTTGTGAATTTGCTAATTTTATTATGCTACGCTCCATACAATTCGGCTGCGTTGCGCCTTGGGTGGTTATCTGATTATTAGGAGCCGGGAACCTGCTATTCACTCCAATCTTTCGCGCCGAACGCCGGCGCAAAAGGATACCGCTACTATCAGGGCTAGGCATTCGACTTCAGATAACCGAATCAACTTTAAATTATTTATCTGACAAAATCACTGGCGCGCTCTTACCATTCATAAAAATGATTTT
>JANPIJ010000190.1:0-9123 GCA_031424955.1 Ferruginibacter sp.
TAGACAATTGAATGATAAAGGCCGATACCTCGAAAATTATGTAGGTGGCGAAGTAGCCTATGGCTGGGGAAATGCTGGCATTCAACCTGGGCCTTCACCCACAGCAAGTGTTGCCGAAGAAAAACATCGTAATTTCATCATTAATACCCTTCGCTGGCTACATTGTACCCAACTAAGATGGATTGAAAATTACGACCAGAAGAATGAAGCAGCAGTTAAAGGCGCAGAAGAAATTCAAAAGGCTTTTGGCTACCGGTTTGTACTAAATGAAGTGCGTTTTTCTCTCACTAACTCTTTAAATGTAGCGTTCGATGTTACCAATACCGGGTCAGCACCTTTTTACTATAACTGGCCAGTTGAAATTGCACTGCTCGACGCAAAAACCCACCTGCCGGTGTGGAAAACAATCTTTAAGAATGCTGATATAAGAAAATGGTTACCTGGCGATAATTGGACCGATCCGGACTGGACAGCCGTGACAAAATGGGCGAAAAATTTGCCCGATACCAACTGGAATGCAACCGGCAAAGGCTATTGGAAAAAACCAGCACAGAAAACAACGGTAACAGGAAATTTTAAAGTTGATATAGCGGATGGAACCTACATTCTTTCGCTGTCAATTCTTGACCCTGCGGGCAATTTGCCAAGTGTACGATTTGCCACCGCCAATTATTTAAACGGGGCACTACATCCAATAGGTATGGTGGACATAAAGAATAAAAAGTGTTCTCCTTTACAAACTGGGTTCAGTTTTTCTAATCCGGGTTTGGATAAGAGTTTAAAATATAAAAAGTAATTGAAACGATACTTAACGATAGGCGATCATTTTAAAATTTACAGCGATGAAATTAAGATCATTACAACGTAATTCCTTATGGCTTTTACCCGTATTTTTTTTGCTATCGTCGTTTAATGAAAAACCGCTTGTTGTTAATCTAAAACTCGAATCATCGGCCCGGCAGGTTATGTATGCCGCAGAAATGGTAAAAGAATTAAAACAAACAAATGGCATCGTTTTTTCAGAACGCAATGCCGATATAAATATTCATGCCCGAATTGATACCGTTGCTTTTAAAAGCGAAGCATACAGGATTGTCTCGAAAAATAACCGTGTTGAAATAACAGGTGGAGACGCAGTGGGATTGATGTATGGTTTATTGGAAGTGAAAAATCAGTTAAAGGCAGGGAAGCGCAAGATGGACAGCAAAGCAGAATCACCCAACTTGATGTTCAGGGCTATAAAGTTCAATTTACCCTGGAGTGCTTACCGTACGAACGAAGCTTTAACTCTACACTACGAAACCTGCCGCGATACTATTTTTTGGAAAGAATTTCTGGATATGATGGTGGAAAACAGGTTTAACAAGCTAACGTTATGGAATCTGCACCCGTTTAATTATATGGTAAAAACCGCTAAATACCCGGAAGCCACCGGCTTTAGTGATGCTGAGCTGGCTATATGGCAAAAATTCTGGCACACCTTATTTCGCATGGCAAAGGACAGGGGAATCGAAACGTACCTGGTAAACTGGAACATATTTGTTTCGCCGGAGTTTGCCAAAGCCCATAGCGTTTGCGATTATTGCTTAACGACAAAACACATCGTACCCCAGGGCGATACTTCGCAGATTACAAAAGATTATATGCGGGAAGCTGTGAAAGCAGTAATAGACACTTATCCCGATCTTACAGGATTGGGTATTACGTTAGGTGAAGGTATGGGCAATATGACCGCAGAGGAGCGTGAACAATGGTTGCTCGATAGTTACATTCAGGGCATGCGCATGGCTTCCAGAAAAGTGAAATTTATTCATCGGGTGCCTCTATCTGCAGGAACCGGCAGCGGCGGTGCAACCTCCGTTGCAGTAGAAAAGATGACAAGAAATACCTTAGACTCACTCACCTGTATAGATGGCCCGATTAACATCGAACTTAAATTCAATTGGTCGCACGCATTTTCTACTCCGAATCTGGTAAAGGTACATGGCGGAGTACTCACAGACGCCTATTGGAACCCCATGCCGGAAAATTATTACTTGGCATGGATGATGAGGAATGAAGATTTTTTTATGTTGCGATGGGGGCAAACCGATTTCATCCGCAATCATATTGCAATGAATGTACAACCGCATGTGAATGGCTATTATGTAGGTTCAGAAACCTACATTCCTGCAAAGGACTATATCACGTCGCTGCCCGGTGCAAGCTATCGCTATGCATTTGATCGCCAGTGGATGTTTTATAAAGTTTTAGGCCGACTGCTCTATAACCCAAATACTCCCGATGCATTTTTTAAAGAAGCGTTTGAACAACGCTTTCCAAAACTTGGCACAACGCTTTTTGATGCACAGGCCAAGGCCAGCAAAGTTCCTCTTGTAATAGCTTCTTACCAAAATGCCACGGCAGATTTAACGCTATACTCCGAAGGGCTGCTACGTGGGGTACAAATCGACAAGAAAAAAGCACTCAAGCTCATCTCGCTCAACGAAATGGCAGATAAATTGCCAATGGAACCCGCTTACCTGAGTATTACAGATTTTTTAGCAAACGAAAACTCTGTCCCAAAAAGTAAAATATCACCATTTCATTTAGCCGATTCATTAGAAAAGATTTGCAACCAGGCATTGAAAGAGGTGAAAGGAATTATGCCTCGTAAAAACATTGATCTGCTTTACGAAGTGTCAGACATTAAAGCATGGGCTAACCTTGGATTGTATTTTTCAAACAAGCTGCGGGCTGCTGTTGAATATAAGCGGTTCAAAACATCGGGCAACGAAGAAGATTTTAAAAAGGCAATTGGGTGGTTAACAAAGGCAAATAAATATTGGCATTCACTGGTTGAAGTAACTACCCCTGTTTATAAGCCTGTTCCGCTTACACATTTTTGTGAAAATGATCCTCAATACGCACAGGTTCTTTTCCATTGGTCAAAAGTTGAAGAGGAGGTAAATGTAGAACTTGAAGGGCTAAAGAAGCTGTATGGCAAAAAGTAAGGTATTGTTTTGGATCCTAATTTGAAGAGCTTGTTAAGGATTAGCAATGGTTTTTTCCATAGCAATAGGTTTCACTTAATTATAAATCAGTTGATAGTAACGGATACGTACAAAGGCTTATAACAATTTAGATTGCGTTATCAAAAGGGCAGTAAATCAAAATAGATATGAGAACGATTTTAGTATTAATAGCCCTATGTAATGCATTGATTACACTTGCACAAGTGCAAAAGCCAAATATTGTAATGATCGCGGTAGATGATTTGAACGATTGGGTTGGAGTATATGGAGGGCATCCACAAATTAAAACACCCAATATTGATAAACTTGCCGAAAGGTCAATGGTTTTTAGAAACGCCAGTTGTCCCGGTCCTGTATGTGGCCCATCCCGGTCGGCGCTTTTGTCCGGTTTTATGCCTTCAAAAACAGGGGTCTATGGCAACTTTCAAAACATGCTAAATTCTGAAATTGTAAAAATACATGCAACACTTCCTGAGTATTTCTCGAAGCATGGGTACTTAACTATATCCAGTGGAAAAATATTTCACTCGCACTCAACACCGACCGGGGAGGATCATGGTCAATGGGCTTTCGATATTTGGGAGGATAAAAAAGGGAGTGCAAAAGTACAAGAGGCGAAAAGTTTTTCCCGGGCAAAAGGAATTATTAATGGCAAAAAAATTGACAGTGCTTTGTATACCAAAATTGGGGGGCCCGATTTCGCCTTTGGTCCAACGGAGGTGGGTAAGGAAGCTACAAAAGACTACAAAACCGCTAAATGGTTTGAGCAAAAGTTACAGGACAATTACGACAAACCTTTTTTTATGGCTGTAGGGATTTCGAAACCGCACCTGCCATTTTATGTTCCTGAGGAGTATTTTAATATGTATGGACTTGATACTTTGAAGGTGCCTGAATACCGGCTAGATGATTTGGATGATATTGCTGATAAAAACGGGAGGAAAGCATACAACGCCGATGATGACTTTTTGTGGACGCAACATTATGGAATACAAAAGGAAGCGGTTCGGGCCTACATGGCGGCAGTTAGTTATGCAGATGCATGTGTAGGTGTTGTATTAGACGCCATCGCAAAAAGCAAATATGCCGACAATACGATTGTGATTTTAGTGGGCGATCATGGCTGGCATCTGGGCGAAAAATTAAGATACCGAAAAGCAACCTTGTGGCGTGAATCAACTCAATTACCATTTATTTTCCATGTGCCGGGGATGAAGAAGAAACAGGATTGTTACCGCAATGTCAATCTGATTGATATTTATCCCACATTGATAGAATTATGCAACCTTCCGCAAAAAGAATTAGACGGTAAATCAATTGCCCCCCTTTTTAAAAAACCAAATATAGAATGGACTCCAACCATAACCACTTCAGGCAAAGGAGAGCATTCGGTGATGGCCGAAAACTGGCACTACATCTACGGCAGAAGAGGCGTTGAAGAACTTTATAATCTTGAAAAAGACCCTATGGAATGGACGAATCTCATCAATAAAAAAAGTCCGGAAACAGAGGCAGTGATAAAAAAATTAAGGTCCTACCTCCCAGTTAATGACGCCGAACCTGTTACGGACGCAAGTAATTCAAATGAAAATGCTGAATATCCAAAGGTGCCTGACTTAACAATAAAGTCGAAACGTATTTTGAGTAAGCTTAATTAATTGCGTCTCAAATTAATTATAGTCGGGAGTGAATTGAAATTTATTTTAAATGGTTTAAGAAAATTAAAATTATTAATCAGATGAAAAAAAGCTTTATCCTATGTTGTGTTCTGTTCCAGAATCTTTGTGGTATGACACAAAATGCAAGGAGCCTGGAACTGGTAATAAAACCCGGCGAATTTTGGTGGGCAGGTATATCTTCGCTCGGACATCAGACTCCATACGATGCTACTACCGTTTTTTCTGTTGATATGTGGGGCGACAACCGCGGTAACCAGGCGCAACCCTTGTTGCTGTCAAACATGGGCCGGTATGTTTGGAGCGAACAACCAATCAAGTATGATTTCAACAAAGGAAAGATTACCGTCACTGTAAGAGAAGGTAATCTTTTGAGTGGGGTAGCAGGAAATAGCTTGCGGTCGGCGTTCGAATATTCAGCAAAAACTTTTTTCCCATCTAACGGCAAAATACCTGACTCACTTTTGTTCACACATCCCCAATACAATACATGGATTGAGTTGATGTATGACCAGAAAGAGGACGCAATCTTAGCATATGCCGAATCAATTATTAAGAATGGTTATTCTCCCGGCGTGTTAATGATTGACGATAACTGGCAGGAAAATTATGGTATTTGGGAATTCTCACCCCGTCGATTTAAAGACCCGAAAGGCATGATGAAAAAACTGCATAGCATGGGCTTCAAGGTTATGTTATGGGTTTGCCCTTTTGTGAGTGCCGACTCCGAAGTGTTCAGGGCGTTGGCAAAAGATGGAATGTTAATCCTCGATCCTCAAAAAACGCAGGACATCCTTTGGTCAAACACGAGAAACAAAGCAGCCATAATCCGTTGGTGGAATGGTGCAAGCGCATCTCTTGACCTTAGTAATCCAAAAGCACAAAAATGGTTTAAAGACAGGCTTGATCACCTGGTAAATGAATATGGTGTTGATGGCTTTAAGTTCGATGCCGGAGATGCAGGCTTTTATACCAACAATGTTGCATCGCTTAATGCAAAAATTCCGAACGACCATACAAAATACTTTGCTGAAATGGGCTTGCATTATCCGTTAAACGAATATCGTGCAGCATGGAAAATGGCTGGATTGCCATTGGCTCAACGGTTAAGAGATAAAACTCATAAGTGGTCTGATTTGGTAAAGCTTATTCCTGATCAAATGTCGCAAAGTGTTATGGGGTATGCCTATACTTGTCCCGATATGATTGGTGGTGGCGAATACCAGTCATTCCTCAACGGCGCCGTTATCGATGAGGAGTTGGTGGTACGGTCAGCGCAGATACATGCCCTAATGCCTATGATGCAATTTTCGGTGGCTCCCTGGCGTGTGTTGTCGAAAGAAAATGCGGACATTTGCCTGAAAATGTCGAAGCTTCATGAAAAGTATGGTGCACATATACTTGATTTGGCAAAAGCTGCTTCAATAACGGGTGAACCAATTGTAAAGCCTATGGAATTAGCCTTCCCCGCCAATGGTTATGAAACTATTAAAGACCAGTTTGTTTTAGGTAGCGACATTATTGTAGCCCCGGTCATGGAAAAGGGAGTACGTTCAAGAAAAGTCATTTTGCCAAAAGGAAACTGGTTAGCCGAAGATGGTAAAAAATACAAAGGAGGTAAAACGATTGAAGTGTCAGTTCCGATAGAAAGGTTACCTTATTTTCAACGAATAAAATAAATATTGGTCGAAAATTTTCGTCAGAAAACAGGAGGAGTGAAATCCCTTATATTTTTCAATAATTATTGTATAGTCTGTAAAGTTTCAAAATGATTGAAGAGCTGCACCAAAACTGATTTAATTAGCACGAGTTTCCGAAGTGTAATGAGCAGGCAAATTATTAGCAGGAGGAATAAAGATTGAAGAGAAGCAAATAAAGATGAGCGAAGGATATCTATAAAGTGGTTTAAAAAGTGTTATATGAAAAAAGTTACACTATTGTTTTTACTGGTTTGGCTATCAACGATTGGTTTCGGCCAGGAAAAACTTTGGTTAAATAGCAGGCTTGATATGGACACACGTATTAATGCGTTGCTTAAAGAAATGACTTTAGAAGAAAAAATATCCCAAACCGACAATGAAAGCGTAGGAATTTCGAGACTAGGGATCAATGGATACAATTGGTGGAGCGAGGCTTTGCACGGGGTTGCCCGTTCAGGCCGAGCCACTGTTTTCCCCCAGGCTATTGGATTGGCAGCCACATTCGATCCATTATTGATTGAAAAAATTGGCAATGCTGTTGCCGAGGAGGCCCGCGCAATCAACAACCATCTGTTGAACAATGGTTACAAACAAAGATTATATCAAGGGCTTACTTTTTGGTCTCCGAATGTGAATATTTTTCGTGATCCCCGCTGGGGTCGTGGCCAGGAAACATTTGGTGAAGATCCATATCTAACAGGTACCATCGGTGCAGCATATATCAAAGGCCTGCAAGGCACTCATCCTAAATATTTGAAGGTGGCTGCTTGTGCGAAACACTTTGCTGTCCATAGCGGACCTGAAGCTTTGCGACATGAGTTTAATGCAATTTCAAGTATTAAAGATTTAAGAGAAACCTATTTGCCGGCATTTAAAAAATGCGTGGATGTAGGTGTTGAGGCAGTAATGTGTGCATACAACCGTACAAACGGTGAAGCATGTTGTGGCAGCAACCTCTTGTTGCATGATATCTTACTTGATGAGTGGAATTTTAAAGGTCATATTGTAAGCGACTGTGGTGCACTCGATAATTTTCATAAAAAGCACGGGGTTACTGCCAATACTGCCGAATCTGCCGCTTTAGCTCTTAAAAGAGGAGTTGATCTAAACTGTGGTTCAACTTATATCAATGGTCTTAAAGAAGCATTCGATAAGAAGTTAATTACAATGGAAGACCTTGACATTAGGTTGAGACGTACTTTAAAAACACGCTTCAAGCTGGGTATGTTTGATGATGCCAGCGAAAACCCCTACCGTTCGATTGGGCCGGAAGTAATTAATAATGATGCAAAAAAGAAATTGGCCCTGGAGTCAGCACACAAATCTGTTGTTCTGCTTAAAAACAACAATGCTTTGCCATTGGATTCGAACAGCAGGATTCTTTTTATGACCGGCCCATTGGCTGGCGATCAGTTGTCGTTAGTTGGAAATTACAACGGCATTAATTCCGATATGAGAACTATTGTAGAAGGCATTGCAGGAAAGGTTTCACCGTCAACAGCAATGGAATTTAGGCAAGGTGCACTGCTTACTACCGAAAATAAGAATGATATAGACTGGTTTAGTGGACATGCAAAGGAGGCCGATGCAACCATTGTGACTTTGGGCCTCACGCTTCTCTTAGAAGGAGAAGAAGGCGAGTCGATTGCTTCTCCAAACCGGGGTGATATTCTTGACATGAAATTGCCTGAAAGCCAATTGGTGCTATTGAGAAAGATTAGTGAAAAAGCAAGGGGCAATGGTAAAAAAGTGATTACGGTTATCTGTTCTGGAATGCCGCTAGACCTGAGAGAAGTTTCAGAACTTTCTGATGCTGTTTTGTATGCCTGGTATCCTGGTGAACGCGGCGGGGATGCGGTTGCGGATATTATTTTTGGAAATGTATCGCCATCTGGGAAATTGCCCATTACCTTTCCAATGTCCATTGAACAGTTGCCTGCTTTTGAAGATTACTCGATGAAAGGCAGAACTTATAAGTATATGACAGAAAGTCCTTTGTACCCTTTTGGATTTGGACTTAGTTATACAAAAATGGATTGGGAAAAACCAATTGTAAAAAATGCAATTCTAAAAAAAGATCAAGCCCTTGAATTTGCAGTCAATATAAAGAATGTTGGCAAAGTAGATGCTGAAGAAATCGTTCAGGTTTATTTAAGTATTGAAAATAAAAATGAGCAAATGCCGATTTCGACCCTTGTCAATTTTCAACGAATTGCAATAAAAAAAGGCGACACCGGTAAGGTCACCTTTTCAATCCCTTATCATGAGTTTGCATATTTCAACAGTAAAGGAGAGAGAATACAACATAAAGGACAGGCAACTGTTATAGTTGGGAATGCTTCTCCCGGAGAAAGGTCACAGCAGTTGGGCGCCAAGTCATTTAAACTGAACATTGGTGTAAAATAAGTTATTATATAGTATTTAAAGCATTTGCTTAAACTAGTGTAAGTCATATTTACGAAATAACTTTATAGGTTTAGGCTACAACATCGCTTTAGGTAAAAAGATCACGGTAAAGGTGATTGGCTTTTTGGCAGAGTGGAGCTTCCTGTAAATCTCCTCTAAAAGTCATTTCAAAGGTCAGGTATGAGAATAAGCGTTAGTAAAAATCCTGATTTTTTTGAGATTGCCTGATGGACAGCCCAGTTATCCAGTAAATGAAAGTTCTCTTTCAAAAATTTTAATGGGCAGGTATTTCTTTGCTTTAGTGCGTAGGTCACCATGTCTTCTGCC